>JAGQSP010000377.1 GCA_020439485.1 Acidimicrobiales bacterium
GACTCCACCGGGTCCGTGAGCGACTTCGAACTCGTCGTCTTCGACCAGGTTGTGCAGCTGGATGAGGTCGATGTGGTCTACGCCCAGCCGTTGCAACGATTCCTCTAGCTGGCGGCGGGCCCCGTCGGCGGTGCGCTCGCCCGTCTTCGAGGCCAGGAACACTTCGTGGCGGTGATCGGCCAGCCACGGCGCCAGCCTCAACTCGGATTCGCCGTAGGAGCGGGCGGTGTCTATGTGGTTGATGCCCGCCTGCGATACCAGCTCGAGGGTGGCGTCGGCCCGGCCCTGGCTCATACCGCCCAGGGCGGCCGCGCCGAAGATGACCCGTGTGCTGTCGTGGCCGGTGCGGCCGAACGGCATGATCTCGATCATTGGTTCCCCCAGTGTCTTATGGCTAGATCTCGTCGAGCCAGATCGGCGCCCGGTCGAGCAGGTAGGTGCTGACGGTCTGGCACAGATCGAGCACCTCGCACAGGTCTTCGGTGCGCATGACGATCTGGCTCAGCGAAACCTGTATGCGGCCGACGATAGCCAGCGTGCGCTCGGACGGGTCGGTGATCGATGCGAACGAGTCGATCGCCGACACCTCGATGGGCAGGATCGTGCCGCCGATGCCGGCCAGATCGGTGGCCAGCACCAGCAGGTCGGGGCCCTTGGTCATGGGTGGCAGGGCCCAGTTGAACGACAGCGGCACGAAGAATTCGTCGCCGGGCAGCTCGTCGCCCAGATCGATGACGGCGTCCTCGAACGCCAACAGGGTGCGGGGTTCGGCCTCGAGCGCGAGGTGCAGGTCGAGCGGCCCACCGCAGGCCTCTTCGGGGTGCAGGTCGACCTCCCACGCCTGGCGCATCGAGTAGGTCTCTACGAAGTGCCGCTCGTCGTGGATGTGGAACCCGTGGTCGATTGCGTGTTCCTTCAGGTCGGATACGAATCCTGCGAGATCGATCATTGCCACGCCGAACAGCCTACGTCGATACGGTGGGGTCATGACCGACGAGGATTGGCTCGAGGTCCTGCTCGACGCCTCGCGCCGGGTGGCGGCCGAACTCGCCCAGTTCAAGGACCTGTTGGCCAAGGGCGAGCGCCCCGACCAATACGCGTTCGATCTGGCAGCCGACGCCGTGGTGCTCGATGCCGTGTCTGCGACCGGAGCCGGAACGTTCAGCGAAGAGTCGGGCGTTCGGCCGGGCCGCAACGGCCAGTGGGTGGTGATCGACCCTGTCGACGGCTCGACCAACGCCAGCAGAGGAATCCCTCACTACAACACCAGCCTGGCCGTGGTCGACGGCGATGGCGTGAGGGTGTCCGTGGTTGTCAATCAGGCAACGGGCGAGACGTTCCACGCCGTGCGGGCCGGCGGTGCGTTCCTGGACGGCCAGCCCATCGGGGCCTCGGGTTGTCGTTCGATGCGAGACGCGATCGTTGTTGTCAACGGGCTGCCGAAACGGCACCTCGGCTGGGCGCAATACCGGTGCTTCGGCGCCGCAGCGCTAGACATCGCCTACGTTGCCGCCGGACGTGTCGATGCCTTCACCGACATGCTGGGCCAACTGGGTATGTGGGACTACGCGGCGGCCCACCTGATCGCCGTCGAGGCGGGCGTGGCCGTGTCAGAGCGCAACGGGCGCGAGCTGTTTCATTTCGAGCACAGCGGCCGAAGGGGCCCGGTGTACGCCGCCAGCCCACAACTGCTCGCCGAGCTGACCGGCGCCTTGGCATCGGCGTGAAGCTGACCGCTGGTGGGCCCACTCGCTTGATGCTGCGCCTGTTCGGGCGTCTGCCTCTGCGAGCACGTCACATCATCGTTGGCTGGACATCGCCGGCCTATCGCATAGGCACCGTCGCCGTCATCCGCCACGAAGGGCGCATCTTGTTGGCCCGGCACTCGTACCGCAACGGTTGGGGTCTTCCCGGCGGCATGATCGGCTGGAGCGAGGAACCCGAAGACACCATCGTTCGCGAGATGGCCGAGGAGGTCTCGCTCTCGGTGACGATCGTCGGCAGGCCGGTTGCCATGCACCGCCGTGAACCTCGGCGCATCGAGTATTTCTATGACCTCAGGCTCGATGGGTGCACGCCCCAAGACGCGCACCCATCGAGCCCCGAGATCGAAGAGGTCCGCTGGTTCGAGGCAACAGAGCTTCCCCGCCTCGAGAGGGACGACTCGATCTCCTTCGATGCCCTGGACGAGATCTTCAGTCGGGACTGAACGCCGTTGCCTGCTAGTCCAGGCTGAAGGGCGGGTATTCGTCGGTCAGCAGGAACATGTAGGCGTTGACGCGGTGAGACAGTCTCATCGACTTCAGCACGAAGTCGCGCATGCCCTGGGGCCATGCGCCGGTGAACAGGATGGCGAAGAACGAGATCACCCACAGGATCGCCGCAACGATTCCAACCACCGCCACGAAGAGCAGTGCCGGAATGGCCAGGATGATCCTGAACGCCACCGTCAGGCGGTTGCGATTCTCGAAGGCGATGTCGAAGTTGGAGATGACCGGCGAGCCACCTGGATCGGCGCCCTGCATGTCGAACCCGAACGGTGGATAGTCCTCGTACAGATAGCCGGCGAACGTGTAGGCCCGCTCGCCGTAGCGCACAGACATCGCCATGAAGTTGCCCAGCCCG
>JAGQSP010000378.1:0-691 GCA_020439485.1 Acidimicrobiales bacterium
TCCTCGCCGCCACCAACGACAAGCCAGCCGTCCGCAGACGCGCCGCGCTGGCGCTGGCACCCTTCGACGGCGAGGCCGTTGAGCAGGCCCTTCACCGACTGCTCGAAGACCGCGACTGGCAGGTGCGCCAAGCGGCCGAAGACCTGCTGGGTTAGACGGGTTGCCAGGGTGCTTGGCGGCCCGCGTCACGACCCGAACAGCACCTCGAGGGCCTCCACACCCGGAGGCTCATAGGGGCCCACCGGCTGCAGACCCAGCGGATCACCACCCACCGGCACCACCTCGTGGATGGTGACCGACCTGACGTATCCCCCAGACCCGGCCGAGAAATCGGGTGAACCCACCAAGCCGTCCGTATCGATGCGGGTCAGGCTGTTCGCTAGCTGAGCCAGGTCTTCTCTGGCCACCGATCCCCGGCGAACCGACTCGGTCAAGAGAGCGTCTGTGACGTACTGGGTCGAGAAGCCGACCCGAATCCACGGATCGGGCCAGGCGTCGGGAAGGTACCGGTCGAGCGCCGAACGCAGCGCCGTCGGGCCAGGCTGGTCGTCGCCCCATCCGGGGGCATCGGTGGCCACGATCATGCGCCCCTGGGCCCACTCTTCGGTGGCGTCGCTGAGCGGCAGAGCGATCTCGGTCCCGACCGCGACCTCGAGGTCGGCCGACGCCGCGGCGAGTGCTTCGACGATGG
>JAGQSP010000378.1:788-2974 GCA_020439485.1 Acidimicrobiales bacterium
AAGGCCATCGGGTCGGCGATGTTGGGCTGCGACGACGCCGCCAACAGCGCACCCACCAACAGGTCATCACCCACCGGCGTGGAGTCGTTGACGGTGCAAAGCGCAGCCGGCGCTGCGTCGGCACGGCTCATCCACGACACCGCAGCGAACGCTTCGACCGCGTAGCTGGCGCCCATAGGCAACAGGTTCTCTGCCACCAGCCAGGTGGACTGGCGGGTGGCCGGCACCAGCAAGACACCGTCGAAACCCGCCGCCGTGCGAATTGCGTCGATGGCAGGCGTGTCGCCAACCAGCGAGAAGAGCGAGACGTCGGGCTCGAGTTCGCGAAACGCCGAAACTGCTGCGCCCGGAGATCCGCCGGTGTCGCGAACCACCAACTCGACCGGGAACCGCGAGTCGATACCGCCAACGGCGTTCACGGTCGACCAGTACGCCTCGGCACCTGCCAACAGCGATGCGCCCGACGCCGAGTTGGGGCCCGTCAGATCGACCAGTACGCCGACCCTGAACACCTCGGTGTCGAATCCAGTGGTTCGGGCGGGTGACTGGGGTCGGGGGTTCTCGATGACGACCGGTTCGGCCGACTCGTCGGGCTGGTTGCACGACGCGCCTACCAAGGCGAACGCAACCAACAGCGCGAGCCACCGCAGAGAGGCGGTCACTCGCCCAGACCCGTCATCGAGGTCCGTGCGACCCCATGAAGACACCGCTGAGGCTGTCGAAATTCTCGAGCACACGACCTGCACCAAGTACCACGGCTTCGAGGGGAGCGTCGACCACCCTGACAGGAACCTTGGTCGCATCGGCCAAACGGGCGTCGAGCCCGCGCAGCATTCCGCCGCCTCCGACCAGGTGTATTCCGTTGTGAATGAGGTCTTGGGCCAGCTCGGGAGGCGCTTCGGAAAGACAATCGAGCACCGACTCGACCATGGCGGCCACGACCTCCTCGATGGCTTCGCGAGCTTGCCCTGGCTCGAGGATGAAGGTGCGAGGTAGGCCGGTGGTGAGATCTCGGCCACGAATCTCGGCCCTCATCTCGTCCTTGCCCGGCCAGGCCGAACCGATTGCGATCTTGATCTCTTCCGCGGTGCGCTCGCCGATTGCTACACCGTGGTGTCGGCGGGCAAAGGCCTGAAGGGCCGAGTCGATCTCGAACGAGCCCAGGCGTATCGCCTTTATCGACACGATGCCGCCCAGCGAGATCATGGCCGTCTCGCTGGTGCCACCCCCAATGTCGACCACCATCGAACCGATAGGCTCGTGGATGGGAAGCCCAGCACCGATGGCGGCGGCCATGGGCTGCTCGAGCAGCCTCACGTCGGAGGCACCCGCCCGCCGGGCGGCCTCGGTGACGGCGCGGCGCTCGACCGCGGTGATGACCGACGGCACACACACCACCACCCGGGTGCGGCCGAAGCGACCGACACCGACCCGCTGGAGGATCAGGCGGATCATGCGTTGCGTGGTGTCGAAATCGGTGATGGCGCCCTTGCGCAGTGGCCGCACGGCGACGATGTGGGCCGGGGTGCGGCCGATCATCTGCCAAGCCTCGTGGCCTACGGCCAGCACGTCGCCGGTCTTTTCGTTGAGAGCGATGACCGATGGCTCGTTCAAGACGATTCCCCGGCCGGCCTCGAAGACCAGTGTGTTGGCGGTGCCAAGGTCGATTGCCAAGTCGCGAGCCATTGCTAGCGCCTCCGCCTGCGACCGGACGCGGCAGCCTTGCCGTCGCGATGGTGGAAGTTGGCCAGGGCGTCTCGAGCCACCTTGAACTCGTGGATTCCGGCGTCGTGGCGGGGTCTGTTCATGAGTTGGTAAACGCCGATGCCGAGCAGGCCCAACAAGACGATGCCAACCGCTATCAACAGGAAGAAGACGTTGTGCACTTCAGGTTCCCTCGACCCCACCAGGCGAGAGGTCGTCGATGTCGGCGATGTCGGTTGCACACAGTCCCCAGTCGACCCCGCCTTCCCACGTTTCACGCTTCCAGATCGGCACCGTCGCCTTGATCGCATCGATACCGAATCGAGCTGCCTCGAATGCTTGGGGCCGATGGGGCGAACTGACGGCGACCACGACCGAAACCTCACCCAGACCCAGCGGACCGATGCGGTGCCACAGTGCCACACGCCCCAGGTCGGGCCAGCGCTCGCGCATGGACCGAGCGATGTCGTCGAGCTTTGGGA
>JAGQSP010000378.1:3102-5589 GCA_020439485.1 Acidimicrobiales bacterium
AGTTCGGCTGCCGTGAGCTCTAGCCACGTATCGCCGGCGGGTGCATTCACGGCCTGCATCGTATTCGTAGAGTCACCACGGGGCACACACATGGTCACAGGGCGCGGTATTTAGTGTCGCGCGAATGGCTACAGTCGGCCCACGTGGAAGGTCCCATTCGCGGCGAAGAGCCTGGCGACTCCGACCCAGAGCCTCATGAGGCTTTCGGCTGGTGGAACGAGATCCACGGAATCGACGGTTTTGGCCTCGACGATCTGGACGACCTCGACGATGCCGACGTCGTAGGCCACACCACGGCCGATGCGCTGTCTACCGCTCCCCTTCCATTGCCGCCCGACGATCGCCTCTGGCGTCATCCCAGCGAGCTCAGCCTCATTCAAGAGGATCCACCGGCCCCAGCGTCCAACAACCGCCTTCTGATAGGAGTCGCCCTGGCCACAGGCCTGATCGGAGCGGTGATAGGCGCAGGCGCGATTCTGGCCTTCGGGTCGGGCACAGATCGGGTGGTCGAGACGGTCGTCGAGCGAGAACTCGCCGAGCCGGTGGCCCGATTTGCCTCGAACTCGGTCAACACCGTCGATGTGGTGGCGATCGCCGACAGGGCCCGCCCCAGCATCGTCAGAGTCGAGATACAGGACGCCGACGACAGGCTGGTCGGATCGGGCTCGGGAGTGGTCTTCAGAGACGATGGCCACATCTTGACCAACGCTCATGTCGTCGAAGGCGCCTCGACCATCCAGGTGGTCACCTACGACGGTCGGATCATTTCTGCAGACCTGGTGGGTGCAGACACCCTGACCGACATCGCTGTTTTGAAAGTAGACGCCAGCAACGGCCTGGTTCCGGTGGTGCTGGGATCGACCACCGAGACCCGGGTTGGTGAACCTGCCGTGGCAATCGGATCTCCCCTGCGCCTCGAAGGCGGCCCCACGGTCACCGTTGGCGTCGTGTCGGCCATCGGGCGATCGTTGCAGCGCCAAGATTCGGGCCGGCTCTACGACTTGGTACAGACCGACGCACCAATATCGCCCGGCTCGTCCGGCGGAGCACTGCTAGATGGCGACGGCGCCCTGATCGGAATCACGACCGTCATCGCCGTTTCCGACGTAGGCGCTGAAGGCCTGGGGTTTGCCACTCCAGTCGAGATCGCTCGCGACGTCGCTGTCGACCTGATCACCGACGGTCGGGCGCTGCACGGATTCCTAGGGGTGGGCGGAGAGGACCTACCGGCCGATCGTGCCAGCGAACTGGGCGTGGCGGGTGGTTCGGTGGTGACCTCGGTGGGAGAAGACACGCCGGCGGCCCAGGCCGGCCTGGCATCTGGCGATGTCATCGTCAGCATCGACGGCACGCCGGTCGAAAACATGTCGGCCCTCGTGGTTCAGATTCGACGCGCCGATCCGGGGCAGACCATCCAGATAGGCATTGTGCGCGAAGGCACCATGCTGACCGTGGCAGCGCAGCTCACCGAGCGGCCGTGACGCTGCGGCGCCGCCGCACCACCATGGCCGCTACAGCGGCTGCAGCCGCCACGATCAACGCAACCAGAGCGCCAAGCGACAGGTATTGGCGCTGCCTGGCGTTCAGAGCAACCCACGGCGGGGCCTGATCGGCCTCTACAAACGCCTCGTCGTTCTCGGACTCGGGCTTCCAGCCAGCCCTGCGCAGACGGTCGTTCGCCACAACCCACGAATGCATGGTGTAGGGCAACAGACCCGCGGGCCTCGGAAACCGCGGCGAGCGAGCCAGGGCGGCCTCGACCCTCTCGGCCACCGCAACGGGCAACCGAACCCTGGGGCGCGGGCCGAACAGGTCGCGCAGCTCTGCACCGGTCAGCCATCCGTCGGGGGCCACGTTGTAGGGGCCGTCGAGCTTCTCGCATGCGGCCACTGCGACCGCCCGGGCCAGGTCGTTCAGATGCAGAAACTGCGACGGCGGATCGTCAAGGCCCGCCCTCATCGCCGCAGCATTCATCACTGCGTCGCCGAGCCAACTCACATGACCGTCGGCCACGGCGGGCGCAGGCCTCAGAACGCTGACGCCGATTCCGGTGCGACGACGCCACTGGACGATCATCCGTTCGTGCTCGGCCTTGACCTCTGCATAGAAAAATCCCGGATTGGGTCGCAGCGGTTCGATCTCCGACATCGGTATAGGCGAGTTTGGCCAGGCGCCATATACCGTCGCCGACGACATCACCACCAGGTGTGAAACACCGCCGGCTTCGGCGGCATCTAGCACCATCGACAGGATCGTGCGGTTGGGGTCGATTCGGTTTTCGTCGCCTGGATCGATCCAGGCGAGATGCACGATGACGTCGGCGCCCGCCGCCAACGATGCGAACCGCTGCGGATTCGCCCGCAGATCCAGCCGCACAAACTCGATGTCGGGGTCGCGCAACCCGACCGGACCACGCGCACCCACCGGGTCGATGTCCAGAGCGATCACCCGACACGAGTTGTCCATCGCCCTCAGTTCGCGCGCCAC
>JAGQSP010000379.1 GCA_020439485.1 Acidimicrobiales bacterium
GGCTTGCACCCGTCGTTTTGCACCACCGACGCGCCCGACTCACCGCACCTGGCAGTGCCCACCTATACCGGGTCGCTGTACATCGCATTCGGCTCGGCCGACCAGATGCAACCGGCGTCGGCCAACGAAGCCCTCATCGACGCGACGAACGCCCTCGAAAAGGGTGAAGCCGAGATCCACGACGGCGCCGACCATGGCTTCGGCGTAATCGGCAGCGGCGCCTACCACCAATCGGCGGCCGATCGCTCGTACGAGCGGGTGAAGGTGATGTTCGACCGCGAGCTTGCGTGAACGGGGCCTAGTCGAACTCGAACTCGCTGTAGCCACCCTCGACCACGGCCTCGACACGGGCGACGTATCGAGGCGCGCCGCCGAAGTAGGCCTGATATCTCACCTGTCCCTCGGCGTGACCGGCCACGTTCGAGTTGTATCCGGTGAACCAGCCCTTGCTGTTGCGAATCAGCAACCTCTCGTGGGCGCGCACGACCTCGTCGACCCAGGCGTCCTCGGCTTCGAGGCGGGCCTCGACGCGCGTGTTGCCGTTGTCGAGGGTCGTTTCGATCAGCCCGGTGACGAACTCGACACCCTTTTCGATGGCCCGCGGGAAGTTGGTCGAACCCGACACGCTCTGCGGGCCGGCGACCATCATCAGGTTGGGGAACCCGTGTGTCATCACCCCAAGCAAGGTGCGTGGGCTGTCGCTCCACCGATCGCTCAACCGAACCCCGTTGGCGCCTTCGATGTCCATGCGGTCGTAGCCGCCGGTGATGGCGTCGAATCCGGTTGCGAACACGATGACATCGAGGTCGTGGTGCTGGTCGCTGGTCTGGATGCCACCCTCGGTGAAGTGTTGGATCGGTGTCTCCTGGAGATCGACCAGGTGCACGTTGGGCCGGTTGTAAGCCTCGAAATAGTGGGTTTCGAGGGGCAGGCGCTGCAACCCGAAACCGTGGTCTCTGGGGATGAGCTTCTCGGCCAGGGCGGGGTCGTCGACCCGGCCACGAATGCGGTCGGCGATGTAGGCCGACAGCTCGGCGTTGGCGGCCTCGTCGAAGTAGATCTCGCCATAGTTGGCAGCGAGAATCGCGAAGCCAGGCTCGGCATAGAGCTGGTCCCACAACGCCCGGCGCTCTTCGGCGGTGGCATCCCAGAAGCCCCATCTGGGCACATGCTCGAACCCACCCGGCGAGGCTGCGCAGTTGGCGAAGATCTCGTCGTAGCGGGCCCGTATCTGCGACATCTCGTCGTCTGAGATCGGTCCGTTGTTCAGCGGCGAGCTCCAGTTGGGGCGCCGCTGGAACACCTTCAGCTCGCCGACCTTGTCTGCGATCTCGGCAATAACCTGGATGCCCGTTGCACCGGTACCGATGACGCCGACTCGACGGCCCGCCAACTCGACGGGTTCCTCGGGCCAGTGAAAGGTGTGGAACGCCTGCCCCTCGAACCGGTCGAGGCCCGGATAGTCGGGCATGGTCGGTATCGACAGTGGGCCCAGGCTGGCCACCACGAACCGGGCCGAGGTGACCGACCCTTCGGTGTCGGTGAGATGCCAGACGCGCCGCTGTTCGTCCCACTTCATGGATGCGATGCGCAC
>JAGQSP010000380.1:0-747 GCA_020439485.1 Acidimicrobiales bacterium
GCCACGACCTCGTCGTCGCCCACTTGGTAGACCTTGCGGACGTCTGACATCTGGAGTGCGGGTTCGGTCATTTCAACTCCCGAGGGCCGAAGCCGGGTCGATACGAAGAACGCGGCGCAGCGAGAACGCACAGCCCGCCACCGCCGCAACCAACAGCAACAAGACGCTCGACGCAATGCGTCCGGGTGAGATGTACAGGGGTATGGATCCCGGGCCGATCAAGAGGTCGAGCACCACTGCCAACACGCCGGCGATCGCCGAAGCCACCGCAGTCACCACCACGGCCTGCAGTACGAGCCCTGCGAAGATGCTTCGAGAGCGAGCGCCGATGGCCTTGAGCA
The DNA here is from genome assembly GCA_020439485.1 of Acidimicrobiales bacterium. Lineage (GTDB taxonomy): Bacteria > Actinomycetota > Acidimicrobiia > Acidimicrobiales > Poriferisodalaceae > JAAETH01. The sequence continues at coordinate 342 of JAGQSP010000380.1, forward strand.
CTCCGTACAGCCCCGTTCGTTCGACGGTGATGAGGGCGAAGAACAACGCAATGACCACAAGCGCGATCACCACGGTGACCCCGAGGATCTGGTTGAAGGTGCTCTGCTGCTCGGTAACGCCGGGAATCTCGTTGATTGCGTCCTGGACACTCAGCGCATAGGCGCTGCCGGCCAGCGCAGAGTCGATCTGGTCGATCAGTTCGGCTGCGTCGACGCTCGACCTCACAGCCAGGGCCTGCACGGTGCCTTCGGCCAGTCGCGCACCGGGCCGGTTCTGGGCCAGTACCTCCTGCCAGGTGGAGATGTTGGCCCACAGGCCGCCTTGACCGTTGTAGGCCGTGTCGTCGACCCAACCCACCACCTTGATGGGTGTGCGGGCCGGGCCCACCAACAACTCGTCGCCCAG
>JAGQSP010000380.1:851-2150 GCA_020439485.1 Acidimicrobiales bacterium
TCGCGAGGGCCATTGCCGGGAACGCGGGCGCCCAGAAGCGATACCCCGAGGCCCCCGACCTCTTCGACACCGTCGAGCTGTTCGATCTGGATGCGCGTCTGTGCATCGACGCGACTCCGCAGGAACGACGCCTGCGAAGACTCCGAGAACACGATGGCCTCGGCATCCTGTGCTCGAAGGGCCCCGGTCGACAGCCGGATCAGGCCGTCGAGCAGGCCGCCCAGGAACATCAGCAACAAGGCGATGAGGGCCAAGATCGCTGTTGCCGAGACGAAGCGGCTCGGCTGGCGCAGCAGTTCCTTCCACGCGATCTTCATCGGTTGGCACCTCCGGTGGTCGCCTCGATGGGATCGATGGCCAGAACCCGCCTCGCCGACAGCAGCGAGCTGCCCAAGCCCAGCACTAGGAGCAAGACACCCCAGAAGACCACGGCCGGGGTTTCGAAGCGCAGCGCAATACCGCCCAGCCGTTGCTGAGAAAGGGGCGTGTACATCAGCACTCCCAGGGCGAAACCGGCCGCAACGATGATCACAGCCTGGGTCAACAGGGCTGAAACCAGTCGCTTGCCCGGCGCCCCGATGGCGCGCAGCAGGGTCAGGCTCGGCGACTTCTGAAGCGTGACGATGAGGAAGAACAAACCGACGATGCACGGGATGACCAGGCCGTACAGCAGGAAGATCACGGCGAATGACTGCCGAACCTGAGCCACGCCGGGCGTTTGGTCGGCGGCATCGTTCTTGGTGAGCGCGTCGAGGTCGTCCGACAGCGCGTTGACCTGCTCGACGAGTCCGTCGGCATCCAGACCACCGCGCGGTGCCATCGCCAACACGTTGGGCAAGGGCTCACCCGCGTCTGGGTTGGCCGACTGGACCGACTGAACGTAGGTGTCGTACAGAACGAACAAGGTCGGTCCGGCGTTGAGCTGCGAGTCTCGCGCCAGACCCACAACGGTCAGTTCGAGGCCGCCAGGTTCGACGAGCACCGTGTCTCCGAGGTCGAACCCCAAGTCGGCATCGGCCTCGCTGGCTACGGCCTCTCCGCCCGACTGGGCCAGACGCCCCTCGACGATGTTGTCTGGCGCACCCAATGACGCGTCCTCGAAACCCCAGATGGTGGTTTCAGACAGCGAGCCGTCGCCTGCGGTGACGCTGAAGGTTCCCTGACCGATGCGGCCGATGGACGCAACATCGGACAATCCGCCGACCTGCTGCTCGAGGTCTGGTGTGATGACGCTGCCCTGCACGACCCGCTGACCGTCGACGGTGTAGACGAGAACCGGCGCCGACTGGTTTCGAATGG
>JAGQSP010000381.1:0-1848 GCA_020439485.1 Acidimicrobiales bacterium
AGGGCCCCTACCAGGTTCAGCAGCGTGGTCTTTCCGCAGCCCGAGGGTCCCAAGATCACGACGAATTCGCCCGGAGCGATCTTCAAAGACAGATCGTCGAGCGCTGTCACCGTGGTCTCGCCGACCTCGTATCGCTTCGACACACCAACGAGGTCGATGCCGCCACCGTCAATTCGCGAATCGTGGCCCATAGGGGAAGCCTGGCCGACACCGCCCAACTCGACCAGGGCCGATGGACACGCTGTGGGCTTGGCTCTGAGATACCTTCGCCAGGTGTGAAAGCTCCACCGTTCGAGTACCACAGGCCGTCGACACTGGATGAGGCGCTGGATCTGCTGGCCACCCTCGACGACGCCAAGGTCATCGCCGGTGGCCAGAGCCTGCTGCCCCTGATGGCGTTGCGTCTCAGCCGACCGGCTCATCTGGTCGACATCGGCGACATAGGGGTTCTCCAGTCGCTGGCCCAAGAACCAGACGGATCGCTCAGGATCGGGGCGCTGGTGACCCACCGCCAGGCCGAGACCAGCGATCTGGTCGCCCGCTGCGCTCCCCTGCTGGCTGCGGCCACGCCGCAGATAGGTCATCGGGCGATCCGCACGCGGGGCACGGTGTGCGGCAGTCTCGCCCATGCCGATCCTGCGGCCGAGTTGCCCGCCGTGGCCGTCGCCTGCGGGGCCAGGGTCACAGCCGTGTCCACGCGGGGCGCCCGCGACATCGCCGCCGCCGAGCTCTTCCAGGGCTACCTGCAGAGCTCTCTGGCCCCCGACGAGCTGCTGACGCGAGCCACCTTCCCGGCATGGCCCGAAGGTCGGTATGGCACCGTGGTGGAGGTGGCCAGGCGCGGCGGTGACTACGCGGTTCTGGGCTTGGTGTGCTGGATCGGAATCGAAGATGGCCACATCGCCGACGCCCGCCTGGTCTATTTCGGCGCATCCGACAAGCCGGCGCGCTCGCTGGCGGCCGAGGACGCTCTCAAGGGCAAGTCGCCGGGCCACGATGCGTTCGCTGCCGCAGGCGAGGCCGCAGCCGAAGAACTGAACCCCACGGCCGACATTCACGGCAGCGCCTCCTACAGACGCCACCTTGCAGCTGTGCTGGCCGAACGAGGGCTGGCCGACGCCCACCGCTCGGCACCGATCGCAGGAAGGTCACGATGACGGCACACCACAACATCACCATGATGGTCAACTCGATGCCTGCCACCCTGGCCGTCGATGCACGCACGTCACTGGTCGACACACTGCGTGACCAGATGGGTCTGACCGGCACCCACGTGGGTTGCGAACACGGCGTTTGTGGGGCCTGCACGGTTCTGGTCGATGGCGAGCCGGTTCGATCGTGCCTGATGCTGGCGGTGCAGGCAGACGGCGCCATCATCACCACAATCGAGGGGCTGGCCGACCCCATCAGTGGCGAGCTTCATCCGATACAGCAGGCCATGCACCAAGCCCACGGTTTCCAGTGCGGCTTCTGCACACCGGGGTTCTTGATCAGCGCCGTTGCGATGCTGGCAGACAATCCGTCACCGACGCGCGAGCAGATTCGCGAGGAACTCGGCGGCAACATCTGCCGCTGCACCGGCTACCAGACCATCGTCGATGGTGTGCAGGTGGCCATCGATCTCATGCGAGGGTCCCAGGCGGGCCAGGAGGCGGACGACCGATGAGGTTCGTCGGACAAAGCGTCCACCGTGTGGAAGACGACCGGCTATTGCGCGGCGCGGGCCGCTATGTCGGCGACATCAACCCGCCAGGCGTGCTTCACGCGGTGTTCGTGCGCTCGCCTGTGGCCCACGCACACATCGTGTCGATAGATGTCGAGGCCGCCAGGCGCAGCGCGGGCGTGGTC
>JAGQSP010000381.1:1927-6955 GCA_020439485.1 Acidimicrobiales bacterium
GCTGCCATGTGTGCCGACAAGGTCCGCATGGTCGGCGACCCGGTGGCGCTGGTGGTTGCGGCCTCCCGGGCCCAGGCCGAGGACGCCGCCGAGCTGGTCGAGGTCGAGTACGACGCACTGCAGGCCGTGCCCGACATGGCCACAGCGCTGAGATCTGATTCCGAGAAGATATGGGAGCGCGCCGACGGCAACGTCCTGTACGACAACGTCGACACCTTCGGCGAGGTCGACTCCGTGTTCGCCGCCGCCGACAGGGTGATCACCGAGCGCTTCAGCTCGCATCGCCAGTCGAACCAACCGATGGAACCCCGCGGAACGGTTGTCGAAGTCGATCCGATCACCCGACACCTCACGGTTCACAGCGCCACACAGAGCAGTCACCTGCTGCGGTGGGCCATCGCGGCGTTGACCGGCCGCGAACCGCTTCGCACCTCGCTGCGTGGCCTGGCGTCGAACAAGCAACGGCGCACGGCCTTCGTCGAAGCCGCAAAGCGCTTCACCAGCGACAACGCCGAGGCGCTCGGTGCGTCCGACAACACCGGTGCCATCCACCAGATCAGGCGCGACCCGTCGCTCATCGGCCAGATGAACCGAATGGGTCTCGGGCTGTTGGGCCAGGCCGACTTCCCGACCGTGGTGGCCCAGGACATCGGCGGCGGTTTCGGCTCCAAGGGCGCAGTTTCGCGCGAAGACATCGCCGTCGCAGCGGCCGCCATCGAGTTGGGTCGATCGGTCAAGTGGATAGAGGACCGCAGCGAGAACCTCGTCGACGGCGGCCAGGCCCGCGAAGAAGACATCCAGATCTCGGTGGCCGTCGACGACGACGGCACCATGCGTGGACTTTCGGTCGACCTGGTTCTCGACCAGGGCGCCTACCCGGCCTTCCCGATCTCGGCGGCCTTCTTCACGCGCATCATGAAGCTGATGTTTCCCGGGGCCTATCGCTTCGAGGCGTTCCGTATGCGCACCCGGGTGGTGGCCACCAACAAGGGACGCTATGTCGCGTACCGCGGGCCGTGGGCCAACGAGACCTGGGCGCGAGAGCGCATCATCGACGTGGTGGCGCGCGAGCTGGGCATGTCACCCGCCGAATTGCGGCTGAAGAACATGTTCGGGCCCGAACACATGCCCACCAAGATGATCACCGGCCCGTCGCTCGACGTCACCATGTCGACCAGGGCCACCCTGCAGCGGGCGCTCGAACTCATAGACGGCGACGAGATCGCCGCGATGAAGCGCAAGGCCCAGGCCGAGGGGCGCCGCGTGGGTGTGGGCCTGGCCTGCTATCACGAGGCCGCTCCGGGGCCGCCCGAATACACCGACCTGATCAACCCCGGTTCGGGCTTGTTGGCCGTCGAGACCGCCCGCACCGTCGTGCGCTCCGACGGATCCATCGTGGTGTTCACACCCCAGATGCCCCACGGCCAGAGCCACCAAACCACCTACGCGCAGGTCGTCGCAGACGAGCTCGGCGTGGGCCTGGACGATGTCGAGGTCGTGTGGGGAGACACCGACCGAACACCGTTCTCGTTGCTGGGCACCGGTGGTTCGAGGGGTGGGCCGATCGGCGGAGGTGCCGTCAAGTTCGCGGCCCGAGAGGTCAGGCGCCAGGTCGCCCAGAAGGCAGCCGAAATGCTCGAAGCATCGGTTGACGACATCGACATCGTCGACGGGAACATCCACGTTGCCGGTGTGCCGTCGAGGGGCCTGACCTACGGCGAAGTGGCGGCCGCCGTGGAAGCCGACGATGGGGAAGCGTTCGCCCACGCCCAGTCCTATACCGGCAAGGGCGACGGCGGCTGGTCGTGTGCGACCCACGTGTGCGTGGTCGATGTAGACCTCGACACCGGCCGTGTCGCGATACCCCGATACATCGTCGTCGAGGACTGCGGTCCGGTGATCAACCCCGCGATCGTCGACGGCCAGGTGAGGGGCGGTGTGGCGCAGGGCATTGGGGCCGTGCTGTACGAGAGCGCTGTGTACGACGCCGAAGCCAACATCCAGACCACCACCTACATGGACTATCTGGTACCCACCTCGACCGAGATTCCCGACATCGAGGTACATCACCTGGAGACCCTGTCAGAGGGCGAGAACGACTTTCGTGGCGTGGGCGAGGGCGGCATGATCGGAGCTCCCGCCGCCATCACCAACGCGATCGAGCACGCACTGGCTCCCCTTGGCGCCAAGGTCACATCGCAGTATCTGCCACCCACCCGCATCCTCGAGCTAGCCAGGGTGATAGATCCCGACTGAGCACCGGCACCGCGGTCGGCGCCGGGCCGGTCGAGTCGTTTTGCCCTATGCGCTCGACCCGCCTTGGCGCAAGCTGAACCCATGTATACGCGGTTGTTGGTTCCTGTTGACGGCGGCGAGCGCAGCGAGGTCGCACTCGAGTTGGCTGCCCGATTGGCGGCGGTGACAGGTGCGCACGTCGACGTCCTCGAGGTCGTAGAACCCACCGATGGCGAGGTCAGAAGCCAGGCCACCACCGAGGTGCGCTTCGGCGGGGTGTCGGTGCGCGAGAGCAAGATCGTGCGCAGCGTCAAGACCGTGGTGGGCGACGAGATCGCCCGCGAGGTACTTCTCGAAGGCGGAACGCTGGTGGTGATGGCCACAGCCGCCCGCGGACGTATGGCGGGTTTGGTCGGCAGCGTCGCCGAAGACGTGATGAGTCGCATCGACAGCCCCGTGTTGCTGGTGGGTCCCTCGGTCGAGTTGCCCGAGCCAGATGCCCAGTGGGCAGGGCCCATGTACGTGTGCACCGACAGCTCCGACTACTCGGATCGCATCCTCGAACCGGCGGCCGAGATGTGCAGGACAACGGGGCTTCATCCCTGGATCATCTCGGTGGGCGCACCCGGCATGTCGGACGCGGCCCACGAGGCCAACCACGTCGCCAACCTAGCCAAGCGGATGGGCCAGATGATCGGCCAGACGGTCGACTTCGACGCCCTGCACGAAAAGCACGTCGCCGAAGACATCGTCGACTACGCCACCCGTGGCGGAGCGTCGGTGATCGCCATGGCCACCCACAGCAAGACTGGCTACAAGCGCATCTTCGAGGGCAGCGTGTCCATGGAGGTAGTGCACGACGCCCACTGCCCGGTGCTGGTGGTGCATCCCAGTTCCTAGGCCCACCAACCGGCGCCAGATCTAGGTCTCGGGCTTGTCGCCTTCGCCCTGGTCTTCGGCCAGCGAACCCAGGCCCATCGGGTTCCAGCCGAACAGCTTGGCGGCATTGGTCCACGCGCCATAGAACTCGTTGAGCGTCTCGGTGGCGGCCGCCAGGCGATCGACCGAGGCCGCCATACGGTCGAGCTTCTCGGACATCTCGGCCACCATCTCGCGGTGGGCGTCTATGTCGGCCTGCAGGTTCTTGACCTGGGTGGCGGGCGGACCGAACGACTCGATCAGGTCCTGCATGGCCTGCATCTGTTCGCGCGGCAACATCAGCTTGCGCAGATTCTCGGCCAGCGCCTTTTGCTGGTCGACGGGCAGGGCAAACCTGGCGATCTGCTCCTGGACCTTGCCCAGCGTCTCCTGGGCCGCCATCAGTCGCTTGAACAGGTCGGAAGGATTGGTCGCAGCCACGGCAGCAAGGGTACCGGGGCTAGAACACGGTGTAGCCGCCGTCGACGACCACCTCTTGGCCGGTGTGGTAGGTGATGGTCGGGTCGGCCAGGAAGGCCCCAACCTCGCGGAACTCGGCCGGTTCGGCCCAACGCCTGACCGGCGTTCGCTTGATCGTTGCGTCCCGGAACACGTCGTTCTGGTACCCACCCGAGGCGAGGTCGGTGATCGTCCAGCCGGGCAGCAACGAGTTGACCCGAATCTGATAGCGCGCCAAACCGACAGCAAGGGCTCTGACCAGCCCATTGAGGCCCGTCTTGGCCGTTCCGTACGCTTCGTTTCCCGCAGCGCCATGGATGGCCGACGTCGACGACACCGCCACCAGGCTGCCTCCGTTTCCCTGGTCGATCAGGTGCCTGGCGGCCTCGCGAAGGGTCAGGAACACGCCGTCGAGGTTGATGCGCATCACCTCGCGCCACTCGTCCAGGCTGGTGTCGACGAACTTCTTGCCGAAGCCTCCCCGGCCAGCGTTGGCGAAGCAGCCATCGATCCGCCCGAAGTCAGATCGCGAGCGCTGCATCGTCTCTACGATCTGGTCCTCGGCGCCCACATCGCAGACATAGGCGCGGGCCTCGACGCCGAATCGGGCCAGGGCATCGAGCGCTTCGGCGTTCTTGGCCTCGTTGCGCCCCCAGATGGCCAGCGATCCGCCCGCCATCGCAATGCCCTCGGCCATGCCCAGGCCGATACCTCCGTTGCCTCCGGTGATGACAAAAACCCTGCCGTTGAGATCGATCATGCTTTCCTCCGCGTCGAGACAGTACGCGTACTGTCGGCCCATGGCAGATTCGTGGACCAGAGTTCGATACGACCAACCGGCCGATGGCGTGGCACGCATCACGCTGGCCAGGCCCGAAGCGGCCAACGCCCAGGACTACCTGATGTTGACCGAGCTCAACCAGGCGTTCGACCACGCCGCCCGTGACGAGGCGGTGAGGGTCATCGTGCTGGCCGCCGACGGCAAACACTTCTCGTCGGGTCACGACCTGCGCGACAACCCAGACATGGACGCCCTGCCGACAATAGGCACCCAGTGCCACTTCTTTGCCGACGGCGCCGAGGGCTATATGGCCAGAGAGGCCGAGATGTACGTGGGCCTTTGCTGGCGGTGGCGCAACATACCCAAGCCCACCATCGCGTCGGTGCAGGGAAAGGTCATTGCCGGAGGCCTGATGCTGGTGTGGCCCATGGACCTGATCGTGTGTTCAGACGACGCCACGTTCTCCGACCCGGTGGTGGCGTTCGGGGTCAACGGACACGAATATTTCGTGCACCCCTACGAGGCGGGTGCGCGGCTGGCCAAGGACATGTTGTTCACCGGCAGGGCCATCGGCGCCCAAGAGGCGCTGCAGCACGGAATGGTCAACCGGGTGGTGCCCCGCGATCAGCTCGAAA
>JAGQSP010000382.1 GCA_020439485.1 Acidimicrobiales bacterium
GTCGGCCACCAATGGGTCGCTGTCGCGCAGGCTGGGGCCCAGGGGTATAGAGGGGTGGGCAACGGCCAACTCGACGGCTCGGCGCCTCGCGGCGGCTTCGGGGTCGCGGATTGCGACCGCCAGATGATGGTCTTCCAGGGCTCGGCACCTGGCCAGAGCGCCCAGTGCGGCGATGCGTACTGCTGCCTCTGAGTTGGTGAGTTCGGCCAAAGCGGGCGCGGGGTCGCCGCGGTGGCCGGCAGCGACGATCTGGCGGGCCAGATCGTTCACGTGAACAGCGACTGCAGTGCAATCGCCGCGGCGGTGATCGCAGCGGCGATCAGGGTGGCGATGACCAGGCCCGACGCCAGCGAGATGGCACCCAGCGAGGCCAGCGAGAACAACCGCTTCCAGAGGGGTGCGGGTCGGTACTGCTCGTCCCAGTCGCGCCTGCGGGCGCGCCTGCCCGCCCAGCCCTTGGTTGGCGGCGGTGGCGCAGCTGCGGGAACTGGATCGCCCGCTCTGCGGTTGTTAGACGTCGTAACCGATTCTTCCATTGCGAGTGTTTCGTTCTGCCCGTCGCAGCCGACGGGTCGACCTGCAGGCCTTGGGGCTACCGCCTGCGGTTGCCCATCGGCAGAATTCTGGCAGGCTGGAGCGGCTCGGGAGGCCTAAGTGACCGACATAACCGAAATCGAGGCCAACAGCGACAGCCTACCCAGCTCGACCGAACGACGACCGGGGTCGGGTGGGCTGAATATCGCGCGCTACCTCGCCATTGGGGCCGGCCTGCTCGGCGTCGCCCTGGTGACGATGTCGCTGGTGACCGTGCCCTATTTCTCACAGTCGCCCGGGTCGGCCACCCCGCTCGAATCGCTGGTGGTCGTAGAGGGAGCGCCGTCTTACCCCAGCGACGGCGAGGTCTACTTCACGACCGTACGACTGACCGGCGAGCTGTCGGTGCTCGAGTACATCGGTGCCTGGTTCGACTCTTCGGTCGAGTTGGTCGAGAGCAAGCAGGTTCTGCAGGGCCAGACCAGAGAAGAACAGCGAGCCCACAACCTGGCGCTGATGACCGAGTCTCAAGAGGTCGCCAAGCGGGTCGCCTTGTCGTACCTCGGGTACGACGTGATCAGGCCCAACGGCGCCCTCATCGCGGGTGTCGTCGAAGGCTCCGGCGCTCAGGACGTCGTGAAGGCCGGCGATGTGGTGGTCGAGGCCGGGGGCGTCGAAGTGACCGAACGCGACGGCCTGGTCGATCAGATTCAAGCCCGTTCACCCGGCGACACTCTGGACATGGTCGTGATGCGCCCGCTCAGCGTCGACGAGTCCGAGCGCATCGAAGTGTCGGTGGTGCTGGGCGCCAGCGAGGCCGACGGCACCACCCAAATGGGTGTGCAGGTCTCGACGGCCATCGAACTGGTTCCGCTGCCCTTCGACATCCAGGTCGACACGGCTTCGGTCGGCGGCCCATCTGCGGGCCTGGCCTTGACCCTCTCGATGTTCGACCTGTTGACCCCTGGCGATGCGACCGGTGGCGTCGAGGTCGCGACCACGGGTCAGATAGACCTGGCCGGCAATGTCTTGCCCATCGGCGGCATAACCCAGAAGACCCATGCCGTTCGGCGGGCTGGCATCGACCTGTTCCTGGTGCCGGTGGCCAACTATGACGAGGCCTTGGCGGCCTCTGGTGGTGAGGTCGAGATCGTGGCGGTCGAGAACTTCCTCGAGGCGCTGACGGTGCTGTCCGAACGGGGTGGCAATGGGCTCGAGGTGATGAGTGAGCCCGCGCTGAGCCCTGCGGCCTGACGTGTTCGTGGCCCGCTGACGGGGCTTTGGCCGCGAAACGGCGTTCAATTCCGTACTCTGGCGCGGCATGGTCGAAACGTCGAGACTCACGCCCGATGAGGTGGCATCGCAGGAGTTCTCACACGGCTTTCGGGGCTATGACGTCCAAGAGGTTCGCTCTCACCTGCGCAAGGCCGCTTCGGAGATGGCCAGGCTGACCGACGAGGTCGTGCGACTGAGCGCCGAACTCGTCATGGCGAGGCAACAGTCGGCGGCCCCGGTCAGCTTGACACCCCAGCAAGCCACTGAGCTGCTCGGGGCTGACGCGGCTCGAATCATCCAGACGGCCGAAAATGCCGGGCGCGACATCCAGCGCCGCGCCGAAGAGAACGTCGAGAAGATGTTGCGCGAGGCACGCTCGGAGGCCGCCGAGATTCGCTCCAACGCTCAGCAAGACGTCGCCGACGTTCTCGAGACCGCCGAGAGGCGCGCCAAAGACCTCGAAGGTGATGCCAAAGTCCGCCACACGGCAGCGGTCGAGGGTGCGTCGAAGGTGCGTACCGACGCCTACGAGTACGCCAGAAACGTCGTCGCCGAGGCCAAGACCGCCCGCAAGGAGATCTTGCAGGATCTGGCCGATCGCAGGCAGCGAGCCCGCCGCGAGATCACCCAGCTGAGAGCCGGAATCGACCAGCTTCGCGAGACCTATGACGAGCTCCGCAGCCTGCTCGATTCGTCGGTAAGGGTGCTCGATAGTTCGCTCGACGACGCACGCAACGCGGCTATCTCGGCTGCTCAGAGCTTCGACCGCAACGATGCCGAAGACGACGCTGCAGCGGTACAGGCATCGGTGCCCGAGGTCGATGAACCG
>JAGQSP010000383.1 GCA_020439485.1 Acidimicrobiales bacterium
ATCAGCACATCAACCAGTCGGGTGCCGCCAGCATCGCTCCGGGGGTCATCGGCGCGGTGTGTGCTGCTGTGGGGCGGCCCGAGGTGGCAATGCGCCTGATGGCCGGAATGGGCGACGTCGATTCGGCGGCCCCTTCGTTCGCCATGTGGGAGATGTCTAGAACCGTCAACTCGCATCCCGAGCTGGTTGAGCTGTTCGAGGCCGGCCGCAAGGGGTTGAACGATCGCCTGCGTTCGGACTATCGCAGCGCTCCGGTTGCGTTTGCGTCCAGGCTTGACGACTTCCTCGCCGAATACGGCAGCCGTGGTCCCAACGAGTGGGACATCCATTCGCCTACCTGGGAGACCGATCCAGATCTGGTTCTGGCGCTGATAGATGCCATGCGCGGTGCTCCAGACGATGCTTCCCCGGCGGCAGAGAACGCCAGACGCGAGGCCGAGAGGCGTCAGCTGGGTGCCGAGATCGCCGAAGCACTCGCCGCCGATGCTGACGCTCAGGCCCAGTTCCTAGCGGCGTTGGAGTCGGCACAGGTCTTCTTGCCCGGGCGCGAGCGGTCCAAGACCAACATCATCCGGGTGATCGGTGAGGTCCGCATGGCGCTGTGGGAGATCGGGCGACGGGCGGTGGCACGAGGTCAGCTTCACAAGCCCCGCGACATCTGTCTGCTGTTCGCCGATGAGGTCCAACAGCTGATATCTGGCGACCTCGACGAGGTCGCCGAGCTTGCCGCCGAGCGCCAGGCTCACCTCGACTATCTGGCGTCTCGCGAGCCACCTTTCATCTTCAACAGCGGCCCTGTGCCGCCAAGCGAGTGGCCGGTGCGTGGGGGAGAGGCCATCGAGGTGGCCGGTGCAGGAACGACGCTGAGCGGTTTGCCGGGTTGCCCCGGCAAGGCCCGCGGTCGAGCGGTTGTGGTGCAGCACCCGTCCGACCCCGGTGACCTCGGGCCTGGTGACATCCTTGTCGCTCCGATGACCGACCCGGCGTGGACGCCCCTATTCGTGCCCGCTGCGGCGGTGGTCGTGAACGTGGGAGCACCGTTGAGCCACGCCATCATCGTCAGCCGCGAGCTGGGCATTCCCTGTGTGGTCTCGGTTACCGGGGCCACAGATCGGATACCGAACGGAGCAATCATCGAGGTCGATGGCGACTCGGGCACGGTGACCGTCATCGAGGCCGGGTGAGGTGCCGGAGATGAACGACTACGACTGGCTGCAGCTGACCGCCAGGGCTGGGGTGGCCGGACACGACTTGGTCGGCTGGCTGATGTGGGACGCCGACGCCATCGCCAGGTACGAAGCGTTGGGTGTGCAGGGAGGCGCCGGGTGGATCGTCGCTTGGCGCTTGGCGCCGCTGGGTGATGACGTGTCCGCAGCAGCCGCCGCGTCGGCGACCTTCTCGATCAGCCCTGCGGTGATCTCGTTTGTGATGAGCCAGTACCGGGGTGTGGCGTCGACCGAGGCGATCTTGGCTGCGCGCGACGCGTCGATCGGGCCCGGCCTCGAGTCGATCGCGCCAGGGCTTGGTGCCGCATTGGCACCGCTGGACCAGGATCTGTGGCGGGGCGTTGACTCGGTGCACCACGGTGCCAGGCCGATGTTCAGCGCCCATCGAGCCGTCGCCCGGCCAGAGCCGGGCACGGTGTTGTCGGCCTGGTTGGCTGCCAACTGCCTGCGCGAGCTGCGAGGCGATAACCACTGGGCGCTTTGTGCTAGTGAGGATCTCGACGATGTCGAGGTTGGGCTGTTGCATTCGGCCATGGTCGACATCGACGAGTACGGCAGCGAGGAGTGGATCGCCCGCAGCCGAGGCGGCGACGATGAGGCGATCGCTTCGGGCTGGGCCAGGCTGGAGAACAAGGGGTTGGCGTCGGGTGGCTCTCTGAACGATGCCGGTCGCCGTTTTCGGCTCGACCTCGAACGCCGTACCGATGCGCTCACGGCCCCGGCGTGGCGGGAGGTCGGCGAGACTGCGACGAAGGCGTTCTGCGAGCTGATCGAGCCGCATCACGATGCGTTTCTTGCCCGCATCAATGCGACAGCGGGACCACGGTGGATGCCTGCGGTGAGGGGCCGGAACCGCCCCAGCTGACAGTCGCCGAGCACCAACTCGTGGCACCGCCGAAGTCGCGAAACGTTGCGCGATCGGGTTGCTGGCGCGCTACAGTTATCGATCGCCTCAGCCGTTGGCTGAAGCACGTCGGAGTGGCGGAATTGGCAGACGCGCCAGACTAAGGATCTGGTGCCCGTTAGGGTGTGGGGGTTCAAGTCCCCCCTCCGACACACTCGTTAGTACACGCGTCGGGACCTGCTGTGACCTGCATGTGCCCGTCCTTGTGGTAAGTGACGGCAAGGTTCAGTTCTCGGTAGACGGCTTTGCGGTCTTCGGGGTCTGCGGTGGCGAGAATCGCCACGATTCCCTTGAGTTGTCGGACGATTGTTTTGATTTCGGTCGCTGTGAGGCGGTTGTTGCCTGGGTTGGGTTGGAGTGCGAGCTCTGCGGCTCTGCGGGCGAGTCTGACTTCTTCTATCCATTCGCCCACGATGGTTGGGTCGGTGCCTGCTTCGAGGGCTTGGCGGTACTTGGCGAGCTTGTTGTCGCACTCGGTGAGCTTGGCTCGGGCTACGGCGATGCGGTTCTGTTCGGCGAGGTCGGGGCCGGCTGCGGTCTCGAGGGCGGCGCAGGTGGCGTCGATGTGTTCGTCGTCGAAGAGCTGGGCGAGCCAGTTGTCGATGGCGGGGGTGATCGCGTCTTCGCGTACGTAGATGGTGTTGGGGTGTTCGCCCTTGCCTACGGCGTATTCCTTGGGGAACTTGCAGCGGTAGTAGGGGCGGTCGTGATTCCAGGAGCCTTGCATGCGTCGTCCGCATTCGGCGCAGTAGACGTGTCCGCTGAGCAGGTAGGTGTGCTGGGTCCGCTCACGGCGGACTTTGGCGCGTTGTGCTCCGGTGAACACGGCTTGGGCGGCGTTGAACAGTTCGAGGCTGATCAACGGTTGGTTGAAGCTGCCGAGAATTGGTCGGCGGCCTTGGGGGAGTCTTGGTAGCGGTTTCTTGGTTGTGGACTCGGTTGGTCGGGTCTTCGTGGACGCGCTGAGGGACAGGTGGATTCTGGGATGGGTTGTCGGCGGGGAGGTGGGCGGTTAGGCGGCGTGGTGGTATTGGTTGATGAGTCCGCCGCAGACGTGGGTGCGGGTGACCGGTTGGCCGATTTCGACTGGTTCCGCGGGTTTGGTGTCGTTGGGGGCGCGTTGGTTGATGCCTTGATGTGGCCTGTTCGCGTTGTAGTGGGCGACGTATTCGTCGAGGAGCCGTTGGAGTTGGCGGCGGTTCCAGATCAGGGTGCGGTCGAGGAGTTCGTGGCGCACGCTACGGGCCCATCGTTCGGCGAAGGCGTTGGCCCGCGGTGCGCCTGGTGGTGTGGGGACGACGTCGGCGCCGACCGCGGCGAATACGTTGTCGAACGTGCGGGTGTATTGGCTGCCGCGGTCGCGGGTCACGAAGCGGGTCTTGTGGGTCCAGTCCATGAGCAGGTTTCGGGCGGCTTGGGCGGTCCAGGGTCCGTCGGGGTTGGTGGTGATGCCGGCGATGTGCACTCTGCGGGTGTCCAACTCGAGGAAGAACAGGACGTAGTAGCGGCGCAACAGGACGGTGTCGACGGTGAAGAAGTCTGTCGCGACCATCACCTTGGCCTGCGACGCGATGAACTGCGACCACGACGGACCAGTCCGATTCGGTGTCGGTTCACGGCCTGCGTTGCGCAGGATCTTCCAGACCGTCGAGGCCGCGATGCGGTGGCCGAGGCGGCGGAGTTCACCGTGGATTCGACGGTATCCCCACGTGGGGTTCTCCGAATCGAGACGCAGAACGAGTTCGCGAAGCTGAGCAGGTGTGGCTGGCCGTCCGGCGCGAGGCTTGGTATGGGGGTAGATCCATCGGCGGGTCACGAGGCGGCGGTGCCAGCCGATCACAGTTTCAGGCTTGACGATCAACATCACCCGTGGGAGTCGTTTACGGTCGAAGACCTGCGAGAGCACACCCAGGACGGCACGATCGGCTGGCGTGAACTTGGGCTTGTCGATCTGGCGCTGCGTCACACGGAGTTGATGGCGCAGGGCGAGGATCTCAGCGATGCGGTCGTCACCAGAGACCAACATGAGCGCCAGACGTTCGAAAGCCAGGCGAACCAGCCACGACAACAGCTCCCTCATCTTCGGCTTCACCCGCCGCAGGGTAGAGTCCGAAAACAGCCTCCCACCTGCTACGACGCATTTCCGGCAGCTTCACGCTCGAACTCTTCGTTATAGGTATGGCGATTCACCAGGCTCGTGGACTCCTCCCCCGAGATCTTCTCTCAGGTAGCGGTGTCTCACACAGCGGGGAACTCCACAACCGCGGCTTCATGGGTCGCCGGGCAGAGTCCAACATCGCCTCTCGCCTGCTGCGATCGGTTTGCGGCGAGCAGAAACCCTGTGATCTGGTCCACCCGGCGCTGAACGCTTGTTCATGTGTGACGCTTGTGTGGTTTGCGGAAACTTGCTGGTCGGGCTAG
>JAGQSP010000384.1 GCA_020439485.1 Acidimicrobiales bacterium
CTCGACCAGACCCCGCCCGAGTTGGCCGCCGACATCATGGAGCAAGGCATCGTGCTCGCCGGTGGGGGAGCCCTGCTCAGGGGTCTGGATACACGCCTCCACGAAGAGACGGGTATGCCGATCATCATCGCCGAAGACCCGCTCAATGCGGTCGTTCGGGGCTCGGGTCAGTCGCTCGAGGAGTTCGAGACCCTGCGCGGTGTCTTGTTCTCCGCCTCGACTGACCGGTGACGTCTACCCTGAGTCGACGTGCTGCAGCAATCCCGTGAACCGCGTCGCCCGCGCAGCCGCACGCGGGTTCGGCTGTTGCTGCTGATCATCACCGCCTTGGCACTGATCACCCTCGACTACGGGGGCTCAGACGACAGTGCCGTGGGTACCGCACGAGATGGGGCGCTCGACGTGTTGGGCCCGATCCGCTCGGCTGTCGGCTGGGTGCTGTCGCCGTTCCAGAACGGGTGGCGGGGCATCACCGACTACGACGAACTCGAGGCCGAGAACGAACGCCTCCGGGCCCAGCTCGACGAGCTGCGCGGCGAAGACCTCGAGGTCGCCGAACTGCAGAGGCGTCTTCGTGCCTACGAACAGTTGCTCGACGTCCGCGACACCGAGTCGACCGCGGGTCGGGTGCTGGCTCGCGTCATCGATGCTCCGCTGTCCAACTTCGAACGCACCATAGAGATCGACGTCGGCAGCTCCGATGGGGTCGAGGTCGGAATGCCCGTCGAAGCCGGCTCGGGCTTGGTGGGCCGGGTGGTGCAGGTGGGCAACTCGCGGTCGCGCGTCGAGCTGCTGACCGACCCGGCCTTTGGTGCCGGCGTGCGTCTGGTGCGTTCTGGCGACGCCGGCGTAATCGAGGGCAACGGCCTCGGTGAGCTGCTGACCACCAAGTTCATCGACATAGAGACCGTGGTGATTCCCGGCGAAACGGTGGTTACGTCGGGCCTCGAGGGGTCGGCATTTCCGGCGGGCATCGTGGTGGGAACCGTGGTGGCCTCGCGGGCCGACCCAGTGACCGGCAGCCAGGAGGTCGACGTGGCACCCGCCGCCGACCTCGAGCGCCTCGACCTGGTGCAAGTGGTGCTGTACATACCGCCCGAGATAGACAACCGCGGCAACCCGCCCACCACCACCAGCACCTCGACGACCGTGGTGGTGACGATTCCTCGCAGCACCACCACTCAGGCCACAACTACCACCGCGGCACAACAGACGACCACCACGGCAACGACGACCACGACCACCACCATCGCCGAGTCGACCACCACCACGGCGACCACCACCCCTGCCAACACCGACCAGACGACCTCGTCGACCACCGCGGCCGACACCACATCGACAACCGCCCAACCCGCGTCGTCATCCACCACGGCTGCGGGCGCCACCAGCTCGACCGAGGGCTGAGCCGATGCTGGCAGGCTCGCGCCTGAGGCTGGCGCTGGTGCTGTTCGGCGGGCTGGTGCTGCAGACGGCGGTTGTGCCGCACTTCGCCGTCGCCGGCCGCATAGTCGACGTGATGCTGTTGCTGGCGGTGTGCGCCGGGATGCTGGCCGGCCCCGAGCGCGGTGCCACGGTGGGCTTCTTTGCCGGTGTAGGCACCGACCTGATCGTTCAGACCCCGTTTGGCATGTGGGCGCTGGCCGCCACGCTGACCGGCTATGGCGTCGGGGTGGTCTATGGCGGGTTCGTCGCTGGCGGCCGGCTGGTGCGCTGGGTCACCATCGCCGGGTCGCTGGCCATCGGCACCATCACCTTCGTGCTGATAGGTCGTCTGATCGGGCAAGAATTCCTGGGCGATGTCGCTTTGGTGCCCGTAGTGGCTACGGTTTCGCTGGGCGGAACCCTCCTGTCGCCGTGGGCCATGCGGGCCATGGCGTGGGGGCTGAACATGGACCGGCTCCCGTGGGACAGCGGGCGTCGCTGATAGCGCCGCCTCATGGCGGGGCGGCTGACGAACTGCGATGAACGACGAACCTACAAAGGCAGCGAATACGGGTCTTCGCCTGGCGTTCCTGGGCATCGTCGTAATAGGTCTGTTCTCGGCGCTGTTCGGTCGGATGTGGTTCTTGCAGGTGCTCGCCACCGAAGAGTTCCGCGTTCAGGCCGAGACCAACCAGGTCAGGCTGGTCACCGTGCCACCCACCCGAGGTCGCATCCTCGACCGCAACGGCGAGATCCTGGCCGACAACGTGTTCACCGGCGTGGTGAAGGTCGAGCCCAGCCAATACACCGACGATGATCGCGACTTCGTGGTAGCCGAGCTCGAGAAACTGACAGGAGTGCCGGCGACCGAGATCGTGGCCCGCATCGAAGACACATCCGAGGGGTTCTTTGCACCCAGGATCGTCGCCACGGGCATGAGCGAAGACATCCTCGAGATCATCACCGAACGGGCCCTGCCCGGCGTCACCGCCGACTGGGAAGCCGTTCGTGTCTACCCACAAAAGAGCATCGCGGCCCACGTGATCGGCTATGTCGGCGCCCAGCCAGACGGTTGGCTCGACGACCATGCTGACGAGCGCTATCTGCACAGCGACCGGGTTGGCAGGGCCGGCATCGAGCTGATCTACGAGGAGATTCTGCGCGGCACCGCCGGGGTGCGAAAGATCGAGGTCGACCGCCAGAACAACGTCGTGCGCGAGTTCGGTGAAGACCCGCCCGTCGACGGCGAAGACGTCGTGCTGACCATCGACATGGATCTGCAGCGAGCTGTCGAGTACTACCTAGACCAGGGCCTCAAAGAGGCCCAGGGCCGCAGCTCGGCCGACGATTCGCGCTACAACTACCCGGCCTATGCGGGCGCGGCCGTTGTGCTCGATGTGCGCAACGGCGATGTGTTGGCCATGGCTTCGTACCCAACCTATGACCCCAACTGGTTGGTTGGTGGTATCACCGATTCGGTCTACCGGGCGACGTTCAACGACCCGTTCATTCCCGGCCGGCTCAACAACCGCGCGATCCAAGGCCTGTATGCGCCCGGCTCGGTGTTCAAGCTGATCACCGCAATAGCGGCTACCAAGGTCGGTGCCATCAGCTCGCGCGACCTGTTCGTCGACACTGGCACATACACGGTTCCCGTTCCCGGCGGCAGCACCCACCAGAACGCGGGTGGTGCCAGCTATGGCCCGCTCGACCTGTCGCAGGCCATGACGGTGTCTTCTGACACCTACTTCTACTCGGCGGCCTACGAGACCTATGCGCTGGGCGGCGACGAGCGATGGATCATCCAGGATGTAGCGCGCGACTTCGGGTTCGGCAGCCCGACGGGTGTGCAGTTGCCTTTCGAACGCGGCGGTCGAGTACCCGATGCCGACATCAAACGAGCCCTCTTCGAGTCGGCTCCCGAGGTCTACCTGGCCGAAGACAACGCTGTCATCTGGGTGCCTGGCGACACCATCAACATGGCGATCGGTCAGGGCTTCTTGTCCGTCACGCCACTGCAGCTGGCCAATGCTTACGCGGCATTCGCCAACGGGGGCACGCTGTTTCAGCCCAACATCGTCGACAAGACGCTGTCGCGCGACCCGCTCACCGACGGCGAGGTGGTTCGCGAGTTCGACCCCAGGGTGTTCCACGAAGTCGACACCGTGGGGGCGCCGGTAGACATCATCCGCGAGGGTCTCGAAGGGGTCACCAGGGCCCGCAACACCATCTTCGGATACACCGAGGGCACAGCCTTCCGGGCCTTCTACGACGCGGGTTGGGACAGCCGGGCCTGGCCGGTCACGGGCAAGACGGGCACCGCCGAGAACGACGGAATCAACAAGACACTGGGCCGATCCAAGGAGGACACGGCGGTGTTCGTCGGCTACGGACCCAGCAACGACCCCCGCTATGCGGTGGTGGTGCTGATGGAGGAGGCCGGCTTCGGTGGCACCGCGGCCGCACCGGTCGCCGTCAACATCTTCGACGCCCTGCGACGCCTGGAACAGGACTGGGACGCACCCGAGGACCTTCCCCTGGAAACGGCCACACCGGCAGGCCCGCAGTGCGACGACATTCCCATCACCGTGCTGCGCGACCCCAGCATCGAGCTGAGGGTGCCAGAGGGGTGCCCATACGGCATCCCCACGCCGGTCGTGGGGGCGACTGAGCCCGAGGAAGGTGCGGCCCCGGCGCCTACTGGCGAAGCCGACGGTGCCGCGTCTGCGGCGCTGTCGGGCATCG
Organism: Acidimicrobiales bacterium; assembly: GCA_020439485.1. GTDB lineage: Bacteria > Actinomycetota > Acidimicrobiia > Acidimicrobiales > Poriferisodalaceae > JAAETH01. Next base: position 4,168 of record JAGQSP010000384.1, read on the forward strand.
TGCCGGTGGCCGGGCTGTTGGCGGCTTCGCGGAGGAGGCACCGTTGATCACCTCGCTTCCCGTCAGGCGCGACCTGCGCTCGCCCATTCGTTACGTCGACTGGTTGTTGCCCCTACTGTCGGTGGCCATCTCGGTGTTCGGCGTGTTCATGAACTACAGCGCAACCTGGCGCCTTCAGCAATTCAACGGAGACGACCCGTACCTGTACGCCCGTCGCCAGGCGATCTTCGTTGTGGTCGGTGTCATCGCCATGTTCGCCATAACGGCCGTCGACTACAGGGTGCTTCGCGAGTTTGCGCCCCAGATCTACCTGCTGACCCTGGTGGTGCTGGTTGCGGTGCTGTTCATGGGCAAGGAGGTCAACGGGGCAAAGGCCTGGTTCCAGCTTCCGGGTGGCATCCAGATCCAGCCCTCGGAATTCGGCAAGATCGCCGTCATCGCCGCCCTTGCCGCGTTTGCATCCACCAAGGCTCAGCACTTCGATCTTCACGCACTGCTGAACTCGCTGCTGATCATCGGTGTGCCCATGTCGTTGGTGTTCCTCGAGAACGACCTCGGAACGATGCTGGTGTACGTGTCGATCATGATGGGTGTGCTCTTTGTTGCGGGCACCCGCGTCCGCCACATCGTGGTCATGACGTTGCTAGGTGTGTTGGCGGCCACCGTGCTGTTCCAGTTCGACGATCTCACCGGAATCGAGCTGATCGGCCCGGCCCAGGAACAGCGACTCACCGCCTTCCTCGACCAGGAGAGCGACCTCGACGTCGCCAACTACAACCTCCAGCAGTCGCAGATCGCCATCGGTTCGGGCGGTTTGACCGGACGCGGATATCTGAACGGCATACAGACCAACCTCGATCTGGTGCCTGCCCAGGAAACCGACTTCATCTTCACTGCGGCGGGCGAGGAGTTGGGCTTCCTGTTCGGTTCGCTACCCCTTCTGGCCGCCTACCTGCTGCTGGTGTGGCGCATCCTGCGGGCGGCACAGTTGTCGGCCGACATGTTCGGAACCCTGCTGTGCGTGGGGGTCATGTCGATGCTGTTGTTCCAGGTGTTCCAGAACCTGGGGATGACGATGGGCATCATGCCCATCACCGGTATTCCATTGCCATTCATGAGCCATGGTGGGTCTTCGGTCATCACAGCGTTCATCGGCGTGGGTCTGGTCATCAACGTCAGGGCGCGCCGTTTCGCGGGCTGAACACCAAGCGCTGCGGTTGGCAGTGCCTAAAAAAGCGTTCAGTGCGGTTACCATGACGAAATCATGTCGTCATTGTGGCCGCGTCTCGAACCGTTGTTGATGCGCGTGCAGAAGCCTGCGCGCTACATCGGCTCCGAGGGCTTCATGACCGTGCCCCGCCATGCTCCCGGCAAGGTGTCCTGGCTGGTCGTCTACCCCGACACCTACGAGATCGGGCTGCCCAACCAGGGCATCCAGATCTTGGCCGAGATACTGAACGAACGCGACGACGCGGTCGCCGAGCGTTCGTACACGCCGTGGCCAGACATGGCCGCCGAACTCAGGGCTGCCAACATTCCGCTGTTCTCGCTCGAGACCCACCGCGCGGCCGGCGAGTTCGACGTCATCGGATTCAACCTCGCGGCCGAACTGGTCTACACCAACGTTCTCGAGACCCTCGATCTGGCCGGTGTGCCGATCCGCGCCGCGGCCCGAGCAGACGATGACCCCATCGTCGTCATCGGGGGCCACGCGGCGTTCAACCCCGAGCCCATGGCCGACTTCGTCGACGTGGTTGCACTGGGCGACGGCGAGGAGTTGGTTGGCGACATCACCGAGGTGGTTCGCCAGTGGAAGGCCGCCGGCAAGCCGCAGGGGTCGCGTCGGCAGTTGCTGCGCGAATTAGCTCAGATACAGGGCTGTTACATCCCGTCTCTGTACGACGTCACCTATGACGGCCACGACATCGTCGCCATCGAACCCAACGCTCCAGAAGCCCCCGAGCTGGTCCAGAAGCGCACCGTCGCCGACCTGGCCGATTGGCCCTATCCCAAGACGCCACTGGTTCCCCTGACCGAGGTCGTCCACGACCGCCTCAACGTCGAGATCTTCCGCGGGTGCACCAGGGGCTGTCGCTTCTGCCAGGCGGGCATGATCACCCGCCCGGTGCGCGAGCGGCCGGCCGACCAGGTTCGCACCATGGTGACCCAAGGCCTGTCTCGCACCGGCTACGACGAGGTCGCGCTGACATCTCTCAGCACCGCAGACTTCTCGGGCATCGAAGAGGTCGTCGACGCCATCGTCTCTGACCCCACCAGCTGCGGCCAGACCTCGATCTCGCTGCCCAGCCTCAGGGTCGACGCGTTCACCGTGGGCCTGGCGGCCCAGGTGTCCAACGCCAGACGCTCGGGCCTGACCTTCGCCCCCGAGGCCGGCACCTGGCGTATGCGCCAGATAATCAACAAACTGGTTCTCGACGAAGACCTCTACGGCGCTGTCGAGTCGGCATACAGCCAGGGTTGGCAGCGCATGAAGCTGTACTTCCTGACCGGCCTGCCCTCCGAGATGGACGAAGACACCCTGGGCATCTACGACCTGGCCGCCAACTGTGTAGAGCTTGGCCGCCAATACACCAACCGCGCTTCGGTGACGGTTTCGCTCGGCGGGTTCGTCCCCAAGGCCCACACGCCCTTCCAGTGGTTCGGGCAGAACTCGGTCGACGAGATGAGGCGCAAGATCGGCCTGCTGCGCGACGCCAGCCGCCGCAACGGCCGGGTCAACCTCAAGTGGCACGACGCCAAGGCATCGATGATCGAGGGCCTGGCGAGCCGCGGCGATCGCCGTCTGGGCGCGGTCATCGAGCGGGTTTGGCGCAACGGTGGCGTGTTCCAGGAGTGGGGCGAGTACTTCGACTACGACCTGTGGGTCGACAGCTGCGAGGCCGAGGGGGTATCGCTCGACCACGTCGTAACCCGGCATCGCCACGAAGACGAGATCTTGCCGTGGGAGCACATCCACGCCGGTCTGCACAAAGACTTCCTGTGGCAAGACTGGCAAGACGCCCTGGCCGGCCACGGAATCCCCGACTGTAGGTGGACTCCCTGCTACGACTGTGGTGCATGCACCGAGTACGGAGTCGAACACGTCGTCGCTTCGCCGGTGCCGCCCGCCGGGGGCAGTCAGGGCACAGGCCAAGACCTTCCCGAGACCGGCTGGGTGCCGGTCAGCTTGTCGCGTGCCGAGGTTCGCACGTGACCACCAACAATTCGATTCTGCGTATCCGTTACTCGAAGCTGGGCAAGGTGCGATACACGAGCCATCGTGACACCGCCCGAATCTGGGAACGAACGCTTCGAAAGGTGGGGATGCCGGTCGCGTACAGCGAAGGCTTCTCCCCACGACCCAAGCTGGGCTTTGGCCTGGCGCTTCCTACCGGCTACGAATCCGCCGGTGAATACCTGGACATCACCGTCGCTGCGCCCGATGAACTCGATGGCGCCCTCGTCGGTGTGGGGTTGGCCGATGGCCGACGTTTCGACATCGAGTCGCTGTCCCAGTTGCTCTCGCAGGCACTGCCCGATGGGATCGACGTCCAGGCCGTTGAGGTGCTCGAGAACCGTGGCGAATCACTCCAGGAGCAGATCGTCATGTGCGGGTGGGAGTTCGAGATCTCCGATCTCGAACCCGAAGACGCCCGCGCCGCGGTGACCAGAGTCCTCGAATCGGTGTCGTTGCAGACGACACGAGAACACAAGGGTGCCGAACGCACCGAAGACATCAGGCCGTCAATTCACCGCCTGGAGGTCATCGGTCCGAGCGATTGGGGCACGTGGTTGCAGGCCGACTTGTCGGCCAAGCCACGTGTCGTTCGCCCCTCCGAACTCGTTCCGGTCCTGGCGCCGGGTTGCGAGCTGACGAGGGCCAAGCGCACCCACCAATGGAAAGAGCAGGCAGGTTCGCACCTGGAGCCACTGGCTCCGGTAGCGCCGCTCGCTCCGCACGCCATGGTGCGTGCGTCATGAGAAGGGAAACCAGGAGTGAACGACACTCCCGACACGGGACACGTCGTCGAGTCTCAGCCCGCATCAGGCGGGTCAGGGCCGACGATTCGTCGCCGTCGAATCATCACACAGGACCAGAAGGAGTCATCGGCTGACACCGAGGCTCGGGCCGACAAACAGCCGCCCGAGCCCCAAGCGTCTCCAGACAACGAGGCAGCCCAGGCGGGCGACTCGGGCGAGGCTCCTCGCAAACGCACGCGCCGCATCTCGGGCGCGTCAAAACCACGAACCCCCAGGGGTGCTGGTGCAAAGCCTGCGCCCAACGCATCCGAGGCATCCGAGCCGGCGCCTCGAGACACCACAGACCAGGCACAACCGGGCGAGGATGCCAAAGAGGCTGCGGCCAAGCTTCCGCCGCTGCCCCCTGCTGCTACGCCCAAGCCGCGCATCGGCGACAGCAGGCCGGCACCCGCCGGTGCCGCCGATGGCGAGCAAGACCAGGCCAAGTCGGGCGAGGGATCGGGCCAGCGCCGTCGGCGTCGAGGGGGCCGGGGTCGCGG
>JAGQSP010000035.1 GCA_020439485.1 Acidimicrobiales bacterium
AAGCCGTCCCCTCGGTGTCGCGCCCCTTCGAAGCCGTCGGCGAAGTCACGGCGCCCGAGCTGGTCGAACTGGGCCTTGGTGGCGCCGTGGTGGGCCCGGGCACTGGCGACAACATGGCGGCGGCGCTGGGGTTGGGGCTCGAAGCCGGAGACCTCGTCATCTCTTTGGGCACCTCCGGAACCGTCTATGCCCGCTCGGGCACTGCAACTGCCGACCCGTCGGGCTTGGTCGCAGGGTTCGCCGACGCGGCCGGCGGATTCTTGCCCCTGGTGTGCACGCTAAACGCCACCAAGGTCACCGACAGCGTGGCCACGTGGCTGGGCGTCGACGCGGCGGCCCTCGCAGAGCTTGCGCTGGAAGCGGTTGGTGACACCGAGGTACCCGTGCTGGTTCCGTACTTCGACGGCGAGCGAACGCCCAACCTGCCCGCAGCAACCGGAAGTCTGCTGGGCCTGGGCACATCGACCACCCGGGCCCAGCTGGCACTCGGTGCCCACGACGGGGTCTTGTGCGGCTTGCTTGGCGGAGCCGATGCCCTGCGGGCTGCCGGAGTAACCATCGAAGGTCGCTGCTATCTGGTCGGTGGCGGGGCGCGTTCGCAGGCCTATCGCCGACGCGCCGCCGACCTTCGAAACGACTCGGTCGTGGTTCCTCATCAGGACGAGGTGGTCGCCACCGGAGCCGCGGTTCAGGCGGCAGTCGTGGTCAGCGGATCCGACCTTGGCGATGTCGCCCGCCGCTGGGGTCTGGGATCTGGGACGACGGTCGAGCCCACCGTCGACGCCACCGCCACGGTGCACCGCTATCACCAGGCGGCTGGGTTGCACCTGAATCGATGAGCGCTCGCCCGGCGGCGGGGCGATTACAGCAACGTGTGCCCGACCGTGTGTATCGCCAATCCGGCCAGGCCGCCCACCAGCGTTCCGTTGATTCGAATGAACTGAAGGTCGCGGCCTATCTGTTGTTCGAGGCGCAGCGAGGTGTCCTGGGGGTCCCAGCGCTCGACGGTTGAGGAGATCAGCTCGACCACTTCGGGCCGCAATTGGTCCGAGATGTGAACTGCAGCGCGGGTGAGCCAGGCGTCGACCGAAGCTTCGAGGCTCGGGTCGGTCAAGATCCGCTGCCCGAACTCGACCAGGGCTGTCTCGACACGTGACCGCGCCGGCGACTGAGGGTTGTTCATCTCGGTGACCACGAACCGCTTCAGTTCGCGGCCGATGGTGGCCGAAACCTCTCGCACATCGGGGTGCTCGAGCACATTGCCAACTGCGGTGGCGACCTTGCGTCGCAAAACGTCGTCGGTTCGCAGCCGCGTGACAAGCGATGCGAGCTGTCGGTCGAGAGCCTGTCTGGCAGGGTGGTCGCGTTCGTATCGGATGGCCGACACGACGTTGTATGCGGCCTCGTGCAGCCGCCGAAACACGGCGTCGTCGAGCACCGAAGGCACCCACCAGGGGCTCTCGTCCGAAACGAGGGTGCGCAGCGTGTCCTGGTTGTGAATCAGATAGTCGAGGGTCACGCGGCTGAGTGCGTCGACCAGCACATCGTGGTGACGGCCATCGGTCACCGCCTCTATCGCTGTGGCCAGCCCATTGGCAGCATCGAGGCGGCTGAGTCGATCGATGATCACCTCGTCGATGGCCGATTGCACCTGTTCGTCGTCGAGGACTTCTGAGATTCCGGTCAGGGCAGCGCCCAACTGGGTTGCCAGGGAGGTGGCCGCTTCGGGCTTCGACAGCCACCCACCGACGCGCTGAGCCGGTCTCGCCGCCTCGACGCGGGCAGACACCACCTCGCCCGACATGAAGTTGCTCTGAACGAACTCGCCCAAAGCGTTGCCGATGGCGTCTTTGCGTTTGGGGATGATCGCCGTGTGCGGAATCGGAAGGCGCAGGGGATGGCGGAACAGGGCGGTGACAGCGAACCAGTCGGCGAGCCCTCCGACCATGGCGGCCTCGGCGGTGGCGCGGACATAACCCCAACCCGTGCTGTCGCCCTCCAGGCTGCGCGCCACCACGTACACCACCACGGCCGCCAGCAGCAGGCCGGTGGCCCTTCGTTTCATCGCCCTTAGATCGTCCAACTGCGTTCTCCTGCTCGGCGTGGTGCTCGCCCGGACGGCATCACCACCGAGCGCTTCACCCAAAGCATGCCGCGGTCGTACCGACCTTCCGCCGCCGATAGCCTTCAGCGCGGTGATCGTGTCTGGGCTTCCCAACCGCCAGCGCCGCGTTGGCGCAGGCCGCTTCCCGTTGTGGGTTGTGGCGTTGATGCTTGCGGTCATCGCATCCGTGGGGGCGGGCTGCGCTGCCTCGGCGCTGGAACCCGGCGGCGACTATGCCGGTATCGAACTCGATCCGCCCCTGGCCATCCCAGACGTTGTTCTCACAGACACCTCGGGCAATCCATACGACCTTCGCCAGGAGTTGGCCGGCCGTATCGGCCTTGTCTATTTCGGCTACACCAGTTGCCCCGACATCTGTCCTGTTCACCTGGCACAGATCGATTCGGTGCTAGCTATGGGCGACCAACCAACCAACGTCGAGGTCGTGTTGATCACCGTCGACCCCGAGCGTGACGATGCGGCAACGCTGAGGCGTTTCCTCGACCAGTTCGACCGCCGATTCGTCGGCCTGCTCGGCACCCCAGAACAGCTCGCTGACGCACAACGGGCCTTCGGTCTGGCGGTCGCGGCCAAGGAAGGTGACGGCGACGACTACACCTTCGGGCATGCTGGTCAGGTGTTCGCCTTTGCCCCTGACGGCTACGCATACACCGTCTACCCACAGGGAACTCGCCAAAGTCACTGGGCAGACGACCTGCCCAAGCTGGCTCAGATCCAACCTGCAGAGGACAGCCAATGAGATTCTGGTGTTCCACTCTCGAAACGCCGTGGAGCTGGGAGTTCCGTGCTTACCCGGGCATCTGGGCGGCGATGTTGCTACTGGCCGTGCCGTACGTGCTGGCGGTGCGCAGGCGCAACGCCAACGTCGGCGCGGCGCCAGACGCCAAGCGCAAGGCGGCGCTGTTCTTCGGCGGCATGTTCTTCTTGTGGCTCGCGACCGATTGGCCCCTCGGCCTCTTGGGCGCCAGCTACCTCGCCTCGGCTCACATGCTGCAGTTCATGCTCTACACCATGGCCGCCGCTCCTTTGATGCTGCTGGGTACCCCCGAGTGGATGGCCAGGCGCATCGTCGGCAGGTTGCGCATCTACCGGCTGATCTCCAAGCTTTCCAAGCCGGTCGTCGCGGGCCTCACCTACAACGCGATCTTGTTGTTCACCCACTCGCCGTTTGCCATCGACAACTTCCGAACCAACCAGTTCGGTTCGTTTGCCATGGACGTCTTGTGGTTGCTGTCGGGCATCATCTTGTGGCTGCCGATCATTTCGCCGCTGCCGGAAGGCACCAAGACGCCCAACCCCGCGAAGATGGCCTATTTGTTCCTCGCCGCCGGCATCGTGCCCGCCATCCCTGCCGGTTTCATGACCTTCGCAGATCTTCCGCTCTACTCGATCTACGAGCTCGCTCCACGAGTGCACGGCATGTCGGCTGCCACCGACCAACAACTGGCCGGGCTGGTGATGAAGCTCGGCGGTATCCCGGTTGTGTGGGGAACCATGCTTGTGCTGATGGTGCGCTGGATGGGCCAGGACCGAAAGCCGCCCACCCCGCCCGAACGTGGGCCCGGATTGGCCGAACAATCGCGGGTGTGATGCCCTCATTGGTGTGACTGGCGGCGCCGATGGAGTGTCATGGCTCGCCGCCGACGCATCATCTTCGCCTGCGCCATCTGTGACGCAGCGCTGGTCTGGCCCTCAGAGGAGTTGGCCGAAGGCGTCGCGCACACCGATTGCCACTACACGGTCGACGACGGCTTCTTCGCGCACTCTGAAGACCTTCTGGGGCGTCCGACGGTGGTCATGCACCCGGACCGGATGTGGCGCCTGACCATCGATCCGTCGGGTCGGGCGCGCTGCCCAGAGGGGCATCCGGTGGGTGTGGCCACCACTGGCCAGAACCCACCGCCGTGGTTCATCGCACTGTGGACCGACAAGGTGACCACGCGCGAAATGCGTGGTCGGGTCTGATCCTGGTCAGGCCAGCGACAGGGCCCACATGCAGGCGGCTATCAAGACCGCAGCACCAAAGGCGATGGCCAGCACGGTTGCGAACTGGTCGTAGTACCTGAATGCGGCCTTGCGGCGGGGTCTTCCGAACACGGCGACCATTTTGGCCGATCCCGGGGCCGATCTGACATCAACCCGATCATCTCGCCAAGACGGTCCGGGCTGGGCCGCACATTCGCGGGCCGAAGCGCTCAACCCGAAGCCGATCGAGCCGACCAGATCAATACATACGACAGCACCCGATCTCGACCCGCCAGGTGTCTCAGCGAGTCTCGATCAGCCGGACGGACGAATCCCTCCTCGTCTCTGCCCGGTACGGGAGCTGACGTTTGCATCGACCCCCGTTTCCCCCCGGCGGGGGTCGATGCGCGCTCAGACTGCCGTGAGAGCAGCCGCGAACCCGGCTGAGGCTTCGGCGCAAAGTCTCACCTGTACCCGCATTCGCTCGAGGTGCTGGTCGATGGTGGCTCCACCCTCGGGAATGGGGTGCTCGCCCACGAATGCCGCCACATCGTCGGCGACAGCGGGGTCGTTCAGGTGGACGATCCCGCCGAGCATCCGAGGCACCGAGTTGCTGGGGAACCGAGCGGTCAGCTCATCCCAATGCTGGGAGATGAACTGCCAAGCCATGGCTCCGTGCTGCTTGTGGGCCAGGCAGTGCGCCAACAAGAACGGTGCGTTCTGGGAACGGACGCGCTCGCGGCACATCTCCATGGTGCGTTGGACCTGCCCGGCCTCGGGGAAGCGCGCCAGGGCCATCAGGTATCGCTGCTGGATCTGGGGGGTAGCAGCACCCTCGTACTCGGCCACGAATGCCTCGAAGTCCTGGTCGGTGCCGTTCGAGGCCACCACGGCCACCGCAGCTGCGTGCAGCTCGGGGTCGGCGCCGGCAACACCCGACTGCACCAGGGCGCGGCTGACGCTGTGGGCCCTGGCGTCCTGGGCCACCGTGCCCGCCAGGCGCAGCAACAGGCCTCGCAGCTCGGCGGTTGCGCCATCCTCGCCCGCTGCCGGTTCGACGCCCAAGACGTCGAGAGCGGGCCCGACGACCCGGCCCACCCGTTCGGCGAATCTGGCCTTGGCCCCAGTGTCTTTTGCGCTGTCGACGAGTCGGTCCAGCAGGTCGAGGCCGATGGCCATCGAACGCCAGACGCTCAGGTCGGTCTCGAACATGAACTGTTCGATCAGCTCGAGAAGCCGAATCGGTTCGGTTCGGCACGCGGTGACCGCGGCGACCATGTCGTCGACGAACGAAACCCGTTCGGCCACCGACATGACCTCCTCGGCCTGCTCTATCAACTCGGCGGCCAGCGATGGCTCGTAGCTGACCCGATAGAAGCCGTTTGCCCCGGCGTTGGCCACCACCCAGCGGGGCCTGCCCCCCAGGTCGACGGTTGTGGTGGGCTCGGTCAGCAGCACCGACTTGTCGACGATCGAGCCGTCCAGGTCGGCCCTCATCAACACAGGCACGGCCCACGTGCCGTCGGCGGCGCCTTCGTAGCGAAACACCGACTGCGAAATCTCGATACCTGTGTCGGTGGGCTGGACGTCGATCATCGGGTGCCCACCCTGAAAGATCCACGAGTCCATGGTCGACCTGACCGGCTGGCCCGATGACTCCTCGAGGGCGTCCCACAGATCGGTCGTGTTGGTGTTTGCCCCCTCGAACTTTCGCAGGTAGTGCCGCACACCGTCGCGGAACACCTCAGGACCCAGATGTTGCTCGAGCATACGAACTACGGCCGCACCCTTCTCGTAGGTCAACACGTCGAACATCGCCTCGGCATCGGCGGGCGAGTGAACCGCAAACTCGATGGGCCGGGTGGAGGCGAGCGAGTCGACCTCGAATGCAACTCCGCGGTCGCGGGCGAACTGGTCCCAGCGGTTCCACTCGGGCCTGAACGCCGCAACGGTGGCGTTCTCCATGAAGGTGGCGAAGGCCTCCTTCAGCCAGATGCCCTCCCACCACGACATGGTGACGAGATTGCCGAACCACATGTGGGCGATTTCGTGGGCTACAACATCGGCGACACGAACCAGCTCGGAGGTGGTCGCTCCGTCGGGGTCGGCCAGCAGCAGGCTTTCGCGAAATGTCAGGCAGCCGTGGTTTTCCATGGCGCCTGACGCGAAGTCGGGCACCGCAACCAGGTCGAGTTTGTCGACAGGGATGGGGATGTCGAAGTAGTCCTCGAGCCACCCGATGGCGAACTGGGCGACCTCCAGCCCGAAACCGGTCAGCGCTGCCTTGCCAGGCACATGCACCAACCTGACGGGTACACCGCGGACCTCGATTGGTTCGGTGACCTCCAGCTCACCCACGATGAAGGCCACGATGTAGGTCGACATCGGCATCGTGTCGGCGAACACGACCTCGACCTTGTCGTCTGGCCGAGCGCGCCGCTCGATCTCGGGTCCACAAGAGATGGCGGTGAGGTGTTGGTCGACGACCAGGGTCACGCCGAACACCGCCTTCAGCTCTGGTTCGTCAAAGCATGGAAACGCATAGCGGGCGCTGGTCGACTCGAACTGTGTGGTCGCGATCGTCTTCTCGGTTCCCTCGGTGTCGGTGTAGGTGGACCGGTAGAAACCGCGCAGCTGGTCGTTGAGAATGCCGCTGAAGGTGATCGACAAGCACGCCGAACCAACCGCGAGCGGCCCCGCGAGTTCGATTTCCAGGGTCTCAGACTCGGGATCGCAGGCGTAGGACGAGATCTCGATCGTCTCGCCGTTCTGCTCCAGAACCATGGCTCCGATGTCGAGTTCCATCGCGTTGAGCCGCAACCGCGGGGTCGAGGTACTGACGCTCAGCTCTATGGCCACCGTTCCGTCGAAGGTCGCCGAGCCCAGGTCGGGCTCGAGCACGAGGTCATAGCGAATTGGCACCGCATGGCGGGGCAGCCGGTACTCGTCTGTTGACACGACTCGCGAGGATAGGCGCTGGCCGATGTCACGAGCCGCCTCACATCGGGTGTCGCGCCTGCCGATTGGTCAGGGCAGCTATCGTCGTCAGCTGTTCTGCGGGAAGGTTGGGTCATGACCGTTCACGACATCGATGTCATAGGCATCGGCAATGCACTGGTCGACGTGCTAACCCACGAAGAGGATGAGTTCGTGGCCGCGCAGGGCCTGGTCAAGGGATCCATGACCCTCATCGACGCGGCGCGCGCTGAAGAGCTCTATTCGCAGATGGGCCCCGCGACCGAGGTCTCGGGAGGGTCGGCTGCCAACACCATCGTCGGTGTGGCTGCTCTCGGCGGTGCCGGTGCGTACATAGGCAAGGTGCGCGACGACCAGCTCGGGGCCATCTTCGCCCACGACATGAGGTCGATGGGCATTGTGTTCGATGTCGGTCGGGCTCAGGCGGGCGACCCCACGGGGCGCTGTCTGATCCTGGTTTCTCCCGATGGTCAGAGAACGATGAGTACCTACCTGGGGGCATCGGTCGGACTGACGCCAGACGACATCGACCAGTCGCTGATCGAGCGGGGCAAGATCCTCTACCTGGAGGGTTACTTGTGGGACCCACCGCATGCAAAGGCAGCCATGCGGGCCGCCAGCCAGCTGGCGGGTCATCCCGACCAGCGGGTCGCGTTGACACTCTCTGACTCGTTCTGCGTCGATCGCCACCGCGAGTCGTTCATGGACCTGATCGAGAGCTCGGTCGACGTCTTGTTCGCCAACGAGGACGAGGCGCTTTCGCTGTTTGAGGTCACCGACCTGGAGGCGGTTTATGACAGGGTCGCCGAAAAGGTCGAGATAGGGGTGATCACCCGCTCGGCTGAGGGCTCGGTGGTCGTCACCGCCGACTCGAAGGTGGCTGTGCCCGCCGAGCCAGTTGCTCGCGTTGTCGACACCACCGGAGCCGGCGACCTCTACGCATCTGGATTCTTGATGGGTTTGGCCCGGGGCGCCGACCTCGAAGCCTGCGCCAGGCTGGGTTCGATTGCGGCCGCGGAGGTCATCAGCCACATGGGTCCGCGGCCCGAGGCAGACCTCCTCGAGCTGGCAGGTTCGCTACTGCCACGCTGACGAGTAGGCGTGGCTAGAGCAACTCGGCCACCACCCCTTCCAGGGTTGCCAGGCGAGATCTGACCTGTTCGGTCTCAGCCGAGGTGCCCGAGGCCTGCAGATAGGCCTTCAGCTTGGGCTCGGTGCCGCTGGGCCGCAGCAGGACGCGATCGCGGTCGGGGCCGATGTGCCATTCCAGCAGGTTCGTCGACGGCTGGGCTTGCAGGTGATCGACGATCTCGACGATGTCGAGATCTGCGGGCGGTGAGTCTCTCAGCTCCTGCATCCGCTGCCCGAGGCGCTCGGGCGTGTCGTCGTATCTCCTGGTGACCTGAGCCGACAGGGATACCCCGAAGCGCTCGATCATCGCTGCCAGGTGGTCTGAAAGGTCTTGGTCTCGAGCCGCCAGTTCGTGGATCAAGGTGGCCATCTCGACAGCGGCCGTCACCCCGTCCTTGTCGCGGACCTTGGGGGAACACGCGAAACCCAGGGCCTCCTCGTAGCCGAACACAAACGTCAGATCGGGTTCGTCGATGGCCGCCCTGATTATCCACTTGAATCCGGTGAGGGTTCGCCTGACCTCGGCCCCGTGGTGGTCTGCGATCGTTTCCAACCACGGCGACGAGACGATCGAGCTGGCCACGACAGGTCTCGGGCTCTGATTGCGGGCCAGCAGGCGGTCGGCGAGTATGCAGCCGATCTCGTCGCCGGTCAGCTTGCGCCAGCCGTCGGCGACCCTTATCGCCACGCCCAACCGGTCGGCGTCGGGGTCGTTCGCAATGATGGCGTCTGCGTCGACCTCGTCTGCCACCCGCATCGACTCGTCCAGGGCGCCGGCTTCTTCGGGGTTGGGCAGCTCTACGGTGGAGAAGTCGGGGTCTGGTTCTATCTGGCTCGCGACCTCGAAGGGCCTGGGTAGGCCGGCTGCGTCGAAGGCAGCTCGAACGGTCTGGGCGCCAACTCCGTGCAGCGCCGTGTAGACGATGCTGGCCGCGGCGCTTTCGACGCGGGGCGTGCCCAGTCCGGCCACCACCTCGGCGACGTACTGGTCTATGGCGATGGCGGGGTCAAGGCGCGTCACCAGGTCGGCCGAGGCCAGGTCGTGTTCGGAAACCGGCGGCTGGTTCATTCGCTGTTCGATGTTGGCGTCGATCGGTGGCACGATCTGGGCTCCGTCGGACCAATACACCTTGTAGCCGTTGTCTCCCGGGGGGTTGTGGCTGGCGGTCACCACGATGGCGGCGCACGCATTCCTGGAGAGAGCCTGGTAGGCAACGACGGGGGTGGGAACCTCGCCGTCGATCAGCAAGGGATCGAACCCGTGGGCAGCAAACAGGCGGGCCGAGTCCTCGGCAAAATCGCGCGACCCATGTCTGGCGTCGTGGCCGATGACGACCAGCCCCGACCGCCCCTCGGCGTGTAGCTGCTGTGCGATGGCGCGGGCCGCGAGCCTGACTATGACGCGGTTCATGCGCGCCGGGCCCAACCCCAGGGCCCCGCGCAAACCTGCGGTGCCGAACCTGAGGCGTTCGGCGAACATGGCTGCAGCTGCCTGGGGGTCGGTCCGGAGAAGCTCGAGCAGGGCGGCGCTCGATCGAGGGTCGGGGTCGGCTTGCGCCCACAGGCCGATCGCGTCCGCAACAGCTGGATCGATCGAGTGGCTGGATGTGGTTGATTCGGTGGGGTCCTGGGTCATGTCCGTATCGATTCTTCGCCAGCGCGCAGAGCGCGTTGTTCGATGGTCCTAGGATGCCCCAGGTTCGAAGCCCTCGTTTCCCATGCTGTTCCCCACACTCGAATTCGCACTCTTCTTCGTCATCGTCTTCGTGGCCAATTGGCTGCTGCGACCTCACGATCTCGCGTGGAAGTTGGCCATGTTGGCCGCCAGCCTGTTCTTCTACGGCTGGTGGAACCCGCGGTTCGTACTGTTGTTGGGAGGTTCGAT
>JAGQSP010000385.1 GCA_020439485.1 Acidimicrobiales bacterium
GCTCTTCGCGGCTGGGGCCTATGCGTCGATCGGGCTTCATCTTGACGCGGGCCTGGATGACCACCGTTGGCAGATGCACGTTGCGGATGTAGTGCTTCCAGTCGATGACCTCGGGGTCGAACGCAAAATCTCGACGGTCGGTGTCGTTCAGTGTCGCCCACAACGAGCGGGTGTTGTCGATCTGGTACAGCGCCTCGCAGCGACCGTAGGCGCCATAGATCTGCACATAGCCGTGGGCCTGGTCGACGACCCGACGCTGCTCGGCCAGCTTCTCGGTGACCCGTGCCTTGCTGCCCCGGATCGGCAGGGTGTTGACCGCCTTTTCGGCGACATCCATCACCTTCTGGACACGCTCGAGCTTTTCCTCGAGGCCGCTGGCACCGGTGAACTTCCACTCCTCGACCGCAATGGCGTTGCCCTTGCTGTCGTAGATCGGGTTCTCGGTGAACCAATCCTTGGTGGTGGAGGTCAGCACCTTGTACAGCAGCGGATTGACGGCACCAGACGCAACCTGGAAAATCGCCGGCTTGCCGGCGGCTGTGTCGTTGGGGCCCGGCTTGCCGGGGGCTGTGTCGTTGGGGCCCGGCTTGCCGGGCCCGTGGGCTGCGACGGCGCAGATGGTGGCGGCCACCATGTCGACCGGGATCACGTCGACAACACCCTCGGGATAGCCGGGAAACTGGTTCAGCTCGCCCTTGGCGAAGCTGACGATGAGCGGCTCGGCCATACGGAAGCCACGTATCCAACCCGGCTTGGGATCGGCCCAGGCCGACTCGATGATCGAGGGCCGCACGATGCTGAGCGGAATCTCGCCGTGCAACTCGAGCAGGGCCTGCTCGCCCAACGCCTTCGAATAGGTGTAGACGTCGGGCCAGCCAAGCGATGTGGCCCGGCTGCGACCGGCGTCGACCATGCGCTTGTTGACCCACGCCGTACGGCGCTGCTCGGTCTTGGCGCTCAGCAACGGAATGCCCGCCGCTCCGAGCTCTTCGCGGGCCTCTTTGCCGAACTGCTTCAGCATGTGAGGAACCCGGCTGTGGGCCTCAAGGTCAGAGCGGGTGCGTCGCGCGGCGGCCACCTCGGCCCGCCAGTCGACCTGGATGTGGAAGGGCGTCTCGATCAGGAACTCTTCTGCGGCCTTGCCCCGCCTGTTGCCCGCCACATAACACGTGCTGACGGCGATGAAGTGGGGCCTGACCCCTTCTTCCTGCAGCAAATTGAGGATGCGGTTGGGGCCCAGCAGGTTGATCTCGACCGATGTGTCCAGCGGGTTGTCGAAAGACACGGTGGCCGCGGAATGGATGACGATGTCGCAAGACGCAAAGGTGGCCCGGTCTTCGTCGTTGAGGCCCAAACCATCGGTGCCGACGTCGCCGGCCACCACCTGGATGCGACCTGCACAAATGGAGTCGAACTGGTCGCCCCACTCTTCGCGCAGCCGGTCGAACGCGTCGTTCTTCAAGATCTCGCGGTCGACTCGGCGCTGCACGTCGCCACGCCTGGGCGGGCGCACCAGAAGCACCAGCTGGCATTCGGGCGCGCCGCGCAGCAGTCGCTCGACCAGAGCGGTGCCGAGGAAGCCGGTCGAGCCGGTGACGGCGATTCTCTTGCCCGCCAGGGCTTCAGCGATCACGATCAGTTTTCTAGCACACCACTTACCAATCGGTAAGGGGTTGGGATAGGTTCACCTGGTGGCCCCGGTATCCCGTCCTACTCGACAGCGAGTGCTGGATGCCGCACTGGTGGCCTTCTCCGAGCGGGGCTTCGCCGCGACCTCGCTCGACGACCTGGCCGGCGATCTTGGCCTGACCAAGCAGGCCATCCTCTACCACTTCGGTTCCAAGGACAGCCTGCTCTCGGCCGTCATCGACCGCACCGCCGCGGAACTGGTAGGCCTGTTCGACGCCGAGGTAGACCGCTCGGGTCGAGGGTTCTCGCGCATCGAGTCGGTGGTGAGGGTCACCTTCCGGCTTGCGGCCCGAAGGCCCGAGGTGCTGGGTCTGTTGCGTCAGGTATCGCGCCTCGGCGATCCGCACACGAGCCGCCTGGCGTCGGGCTTGGGATCATTGATGGAACGAGCGACCGGGTTCCTCGATGCCGAGATGGACGCCGGCCGGCTGCGCCGACACGAGCCCAGGTTCTTGCTGCTGAGTGCGTACTCGGCCGTGATAGGAGTGGCCACCGAACCCGAGGTGATGCGCGCCATGGGGGTCGAGCCGACCCTCAGATCGCTTGCCCAGGCCAGGGCCGAACTGACCTCGTTCCTGAGCGACGCCCTGGTGCCCTGCTAGAGCGCGACGACAAACGTGACGCTGTAGGTGTCGCCGTTGCTGAGTGAACCGGTGACGACCGCGATGGTTTCGCCCGGCGTGCAGTTTCCGCTGGAATCGACCGCCGAGAAGACCAGCAGACCCAGACCCTCAACAGCGAGGGCTGTGACTCGCCACGAGTTCGCAGCGGTTTCAGACGCTGCAGTGAAGGTGACGTCGCCCGGGATGCTCGGCCACAGCCCTGCAGGTGAATACACGTCGAATGCGGCATCGCCGTCGCAGGTCAGGGCGCTGGTGGTGGTGTATTGGTTGGCGATCAACTCCACCGGCCCCAGAACCGTCAGCTGCTCGCCCGTGGGGGTGGTGTCGCGGCCAGCAACCGTGGCTGAGTCGACCCTGTTCGTTGCTGCGCCTGCGCCCAAGGTCAAAGCGAGAGCGGCGGCTGCTATTCGGGCTCGCTTGTTCATTCGACCCCCTGGCGGCATCGGGCGCGGCATACGCTTCGCCGGTGGAACGACCGGCAGTCGTTTTCATAACACGCGTTTTCGAGATTCGTGGGTCGCTGCGTGAGTGAAGGAACCGGAGTCAGGCGGCAACTGCGCCTGGAAGCCAAGCGCAACAGGCGGCGCACGGCGCTGAAGCGCGCCGGGGTTGCTGTGGTTGTCCTGTGGCTCGCGTTGGTGACCTGGAGTCTGTGGGGCGCCTATCGCTCGTCGCAGGCAGCGGCCAGCGGCGCGAGGGTGATGGCCGCAGACTTTGCGTCGCTCGACCTAGAACGACTCGAGCTCGTCGGCGACGACCTCGACGACGCGATCTCGAAGCTGCGTCACCCATGGGTGGCACCGGTACGGCTGATTCCCTGGGTTGGCAGGCAGCTGAACGCGACCGAGCAGATTGCGGTGGCAGGCCGGCAGGTGGTCGACGCCGGCGAGCAGGCGCTCGAGGCGCTCGAGACGGCGTCGCTAGACGACCCTGTCGACGCCTTGAACGAGGTGTCCGACGAGCTTGGCAGCACCACCGATCGGCTGCGCTCGATAGGAGTTCCATCGGGCAAGTGGCTGGTCGGCCCGGTTGCCGCAGCGAGGCAGGACCTGGTCGAGAACCTTCTGGATGCCACCGACGAGATCGCGAGATACGAGGCTCTGGTCAGCGGGCTGAGCCAACTGGTCTCGGGCAACACCCACTATGTGGTCGCAGCTGCCAACACATCGGAGATGGGCTCGGCATCTGGCATGTTGCTGCAGGTGGGCACCATGCGCATCGACGACGGTCAGGTGCTGATCTCCGACTTTCGCAGTGTTGAAGAGCTGGGCCGGCCCTCGCTGGTGCCCATCGACGACGACGTCCGGCTCATGTGGGGTTCGCTCGACCCGGGTCACCTCTGGCAGTACACATCACACATCAGCAGCCGGGCGTCGGAGGTATCGAGGGTCACGGCCGACATGTGGTTGTCGGATCAGGGTGAACGAATGGACGGGGTGTTGATCATCTCGCCGGTGGCCATGCAGATCCTTCTGGAAGCCGCCGGGGTCGAGACGGTCGATGTCGCAGGTGTCCAGTTGCCCGTAATCGCCGTAACCGAGTTCTTCGCCCTGACCCAATACGAAGAAGTGTTCGACGGCCAAGGAGAGCGGCGCGAATCGATTGCTCCGGTTGCCAGTGCGGCCGTAAGGGCCCTGCTGGATAGCGAGATCGAGCCGAGGGTCCTGGCCGCGGCTCTGATCGAGGCCATCGACGGTCGGCACTTGACCTTGTGGAGCCGCGACCCCGCTCAGCAGCAACGCTGGCAGACGGCACTGGC
>JAGQSP010000386.1 GCA_020439485.1 Acidimicrobiales bacterium
CAGGGCGGCGGCAGCAAGGACACCTGGATCGTCGATCCGGCCATCGGCCCCGAACAACTCCGAACAGCCCAGAACAACTCCGACCAAGCAGAGTCACCCCAATGAGGGAGAAGAACCAATGAGACGACCCCCACTCCACATGTTGTTGTCGAGAGTGGCCGAGAGCGCCTACTGGGCGGGCCGCTACATAGAGCGAGCCGAGGGCACGGCCCGGCTGATCAAGACGCACGCAGACCTCATCGTCGACCTGCCTCGCGAAGCCACTGTGGGCTGGAGTCCGCTGCTGGCTCTGTTGGGTTTCGACGACGCGTTCTTGACCCGCCGCGACCAGACCGTCGGCGAAGAATCGGTGGTCGCCCTGCTGACGACCGACGCCACCAACCCCAGCTCGGTCCGCTCGTGTATAGCGTCGGTCCACCAGAACCTGCGGGTAGCGCGTGCCGTCATGCCGGTGGAGGCCGTCGAGATCCTCACCGATCTGCACAACTTCGTGGAAGCGACGGGCGAGGCTTCCCTGGACCGCCGCACCAGAGGTTCGTGGCTGGCGAAGATCATCCGCGACTGTCAGACGCTGTCGGCAGCGCTGGCCGACACGATGAGCCACGACGACGCCTATTGCTTCTTCACCATCGGCCGCCAGCTCGAGCGAGCCGATCTGACCACACGGGTCATAGACACCCATCAGGGCGTGTTGACCCGCCGGGTTTCCCCGGCTCTCGAGCCCTATGTCGATTTGTGTTGGGCCTCGTCGCTCTTGTCGGTCAGTGCCCTTCAGCCGTTCAGGCGCACCGGTGTGGCCAGTTCGGCCGAAGCCACCGTCGACTTCCTGCTGAACGACAGCCGATGCCCCCGAACCGTCGAACACTGCTTGGTCGAGGCAGCCCGCTGGCTGCTCGAGATTCCCGGGCACGAGCTTGCGATGGCGTCGTGTGCGTCGGCCCAGAAGCTGCTGCAGGAAGCCGAACCCGCAGTGCTGATCGACGGCGACCTGCACGGTTTCATCGACGATCTGCAGCTGGCGCTTGCCTCTGTGCACTCGGAGATGGCCGCTACGTGGTTCGATCCTGCTCCAATGCGAATCGCGTCCTGACAACCCGAGGGTTCGGCTCGGCCGACGATGCGACATCTCTGCCAGACTGTCATCGATGTTCGGGATCATCACCGGTAGCGGCTTCTACGACATAGCCGAACTGGCCAACCGGTCGGTCACCCCGATCGACACCCCATATGGCAAGGCGGTGGTAACCACCGGCACATGGCGCGAACGACCGGTGGTCTTCCTGCCTCGCCATGGGTCCGACCACTCGGTCCCACCTTCGGCCATCAACTATCGGGCCAACATCTGGGCCCTGCGCGAGGTCGGAGCAACATCGATCGTCGCCACCGCTGTCAGCGGCGCGATTCGAGGCGACCTGTCGGTCGCAGACCTGGTGATCATCTCAGACTTCCTCGACTTCACTTCGGGGCGACAGGCGACCTTCTTCGACGGCGTCGTCGAACCGTTCGACGCGGCTCGCCACCACACCGACATGACCCACCCCTACGACCCCCAACTGCGCTCGACATTGCTGCGAGCCGCCAGTCTGGAAGGCATCGCGGTGGTGGATGGCGGCGTGTATGCAACCACCAACGGTCCACGCTTCGAGACACCCGCCGAGATCGCCATGATGAGAGCGCTCGGAGCCGACCTGGTAGGGATGACGGGCTACCCCGAGGTGGCGCTGGCCCGCGAGGCCGCCATCCCCTATGCGTCGATAGGCATCGTGTCCAACCCCGCCGCCGGCACCACCACCGCCGCCGGGCCGGTCGAGCTGAGCGCAGACGACATCTTCTCGATGGTTAGCTCGGTCACCGAACCGCTGCATCGGCTGGTGGCCCGCACCATGGAACTGCTCGCGTGACCGATCAGACCGAACACGACGTCATCGCCACAGCCCAGGCCATGAACCAGCGCGGCATCAACTCGGGCATGGC
>JAGQSP010000387.1 GCA_020439485.1 Acidimicrobiales bacterium
ATGACGAGTTGGTCATGGTCCGGCCCCTGGGCGGCAGCGCGGACGAGGGCACGGGAATCCTCACGTCGCTCGAGCCGGTGGAGCCGGCGACGTTCTCACCACCCGATCCGGCCTTCCCCGGCGACTACCGCTCGGCACGCCTGTTGCGCGACGCGCTCCGCCTTGGATTCCGGTCCAGTGCCGGCCCCTTCCGTTCCCTCGGGGCGATCGCGGTAGAGCCGCGCCCGTATCAGCTGGTGCCACTCCTGATGGCCCTGCGACTGGACCCCGTGAGGCTGCTGGTGGCCGACGATGTCGGTATCGGCAAGACCATCGAAGCAGCCCTCATCGCCCGCGAGTTGCTGGAGCAGGGGGACGTGCGCCGGATGGCGGTGCTGTGCCCGCCTCACTTGGCGGAGCAGTGGAAGGAGGAGCTGGACAGCAAGTTCCACATCGACGCCGAGCTGGTGCTGGCGTCCACGGCAGCGCGGTTGGAGCGTGGCCTTCCCGTTGGCACCACCATCTTCCAGCAATACCCGCATGTGATCGTGTCGACGGACTTCATCAAGGCGGACCGTCACCGCGACGATTTCATCCGCACCTGCCCCGAGTTCGTGATCGTCGACGAGGCTCACACGTGCGCCGCCGACCTCGGGCCCAACAATCGCTCTCGTCACCAACGTCACGAACTCGTCAGCCGGCTGGCGGCGGATGCGAACCGACACATGGTGCTCGTGACAGCAACGCCACACTCCGGCAAGGAGGGTGCGTTCAGATCGCTCCTCACACTGTTGGACCCGTCGTTCAGCGACCTCCCTGACGACCTCTCCGGTGATCACAACCGCCGTCACCGCGAACAGCTCGCTCGGCACCTGGTGCAACGGCGGCGAGCCGATATCGCTGCGTACCTTGGCGCCAACACCACCTTCCCGGAACGGAAGGAAGGTGAGTACACCCACCGCCTGTCCGCCCCGTACCGAGCACTGTTCGACGAGGTGCTGGCATACGCAAGAGAGATCGTTCGCGACCCGGCAGAGGGCCGCCACCGTCAGCGAGTGCGTTGGTGGTCGGCACTGGCCCTGTTGCGCTCCATCGCGTCCAGCCCGGCGGCCGCCGCAGCGACCTTGCGCACCCGGGCTGCGAGCGCGACGACGGCGACCGTGGAGGAGGCCGACGCGGTCGGCCGCCAGACGGTGTTGGACACCGGCGACGATGACGGCATCGAAGCCACCGATGTGGTTGCCGGCGGCGATGCTGACGATGGCGACGACGACAAGTCGGCGACAAGCGACCGTCGCCGGCTGCGCGCAATGGCCAAGAAGGCCGAGGCCCTGCACGGCAAGGACGATGTGAAGCTGCAGCAAGGATTAGAGCTGATTGGCAAGCTCGTCCAAGAGGGGCATCAGCCGATCGTGTTCTGCAGGTTCATCCCGACCGCGGAGTATGTAGCCGACGCTGTTCGTCACCACCTGCGTCGCGCAGATGTCTTCGTAGAGGCCATCACCGGCAACCTTCCCGCCGCAGAGCGCGAGGCACGGATCGAAGCCATGGGGCAGCACGAGCGCCGCGTGCTGGTGGCGACCGACTGCCTCAGCGAGGGCATCAACCTGCAGGATCTCTTCGACGCAGTGGTGCACTACGACCTGCCGTGGAACCCCACCCGCCTCGAGCAACGGGAGGGCCGGGTGGACCGCTTCGGTCAAGCCGCGCCCACCGTCCGGATCGCCACCTACTACGGGGTGGACAACGGGATCGATCAGATCGTGCTCGATGTGCTGCTGCGCAAGCACCGCAAGATCCGCAGCGCGCTTGGGGTGTCCATCCCCGTGCCTGGCGACACGAACGCCGTCATCGAAGCCGTGGCCGAGGGATTGCTTATGGCAGAGACGGGGCCGGTGGAGCAGGTGCTGCCCGGTATGGAGGAGTTCCTGAAGCCCCGCACTGCGGACTTCTTGGAGGAATGGGACCGGGCGGCCGAGCAGGAGCAGCGGTCGCGTACCGTCTTTGCCCAGCACGGCATCAAGGTGGACGAGGTGGCACCCGAGGTGGAGGCGGTGCGCGCTGCGGTGGGTTCGGGCGCCGACGTGGAGGCCTTCGTCCGGACTGCGACGACAGTTCTCGGCGGCACGACCAGCGGGACCGCCCCAGTCACCATTGATCTCTCAGGAGCGCAGGTAGCGGTTCGCGACGCCATAGGGGTCACACGCGCCCGCGGACGTTTCGCTCCCCCGGTGCGTGACGACGAGCTGCTGCTCGGCCGCACCCATCCTCTGGTGAACGGTCTTGCGTCCTACCTGATGACCGCCGCGCTGGACGCGGAGGTGGATTCCCCGGCGCGACGGTGCGGTGTCATCAAGACATCCGCTGTCACCACGCGCACGACGCTCCTGCTGGTGCGCCATCGCTTCCACCTCCTCACCATCCGCGGCGGAGTCGAGGAGCCGCTGCTGGCCGAGGATTGCGCAACGCTCGCCTTCACGGGTTCGCCCGATGCCCCTGTGTGGCTGCCGGACGAGGAGGTCGAGTCGCTGTTGTTGGCGGAGCCGACCGACAACGTGCACCCGGCCCAGGCAACCGACTTTCTGTCGGAGGTATTGGCCAAGGATGCCTGGCGCGCCCAGCTGGTGGCCGACGCGCAACGCCGCGCCGAG
>JAGQSP010000388.1 GCA_020439485.1 Acidimicrobiales bacterium
GTCTACGCTCGCCGCTCTGTGAAGGCCGCGCTCGCATTTCCCCGTCTCCCCGACTCGCGCGACTTCAGGAAGGTCTGGATAGCTTCGATCATCAGCCAGCTCGGCGACTGGTCGGCCCGCCTCGCTATAGGCATCCTGATCTTCGATCGAACGGGTAGCGCCGTCTACGTTGGCACCGCCGCCCTGATCTTCATTGCGCCCTATTTCGGCTTCGGTCAGATACTGACTGCGTGGGCCGAGCGATTTCAGCGGCGAACCGTCATGGTGAACTGCGACGCATTGCGCGGCGCCGCCTTTGTCGCATTGGCCCTTCTCGATCCGCCGCTGCCGATTTTCTTTGCGATCCTGTTCATCAGCGCCAGTGCAGATCCGGTGTTCGAGGCCAACGTGTCTGCGACCATCGTCGAGTCGGTCGACACCACCCACTACGACGCCGCAATAAGGCTCAGGCATCTGTCGCTTCAAGCGGCGACGCTGGGCGGCCTTGGGCTCGGCGGGCTGCTGGTTGGCTGGTTCGACGCGCGCCAGGTGTTGTTGGCAGACGCCCTCACGTTTGCGTTCTCGGCACTGATCCTGGGGCGCATCACGGCCCGGCGTCACGCCGCCGGTGAGTCACCCAGCATCCGCGAGACGTTCATGGGCGGCATCGATTTCCTGCGACGCGACCAGACTTCGCGCAACGCCGTACTGGCCACGATGCTGACCATTGCCGCCGGAATGAGTGTTCAGGCCCAGTCGCCCGTCCTGGGTAAAGAACTCGCCGACCTCGAGCCCCAGATGATCGGCGTTCTGGCCATGCTGGCGCCAGCGGGAAGCATCTTTGCGATAACCGTGGTGTCGACCGCGGGCTCGGACAGGCGCCTGTACTACCGCAACCTCGTGGTCTCTATCGGTGCAGCCGCCGTGGCCGCCGTGCTGATCGGCCTCTCATCACGTCCCGTTGCGCTGTTCATCGCCTTCTTCGCACTGGGGTTCGTCTACCAGACATCGATGACGTCCAACATCATCGTCGGCAAACGCATCCCCTCCGATCGGCGGGCGGTCGTGTTCGGCATGTTGCAGGCGCTGATAATCATCTCGAACGGTGCCGGAGCATGGCTCGGTGGCCTGTTCATCGAGCTCTTCGGTCCAGGGCGCGGTGCCCAGGTGGGTCTCGCCATGGCCGGCTTGGCGGCCCTGGCGGTCATTCCACGCGCCACCACACGGGTGGCGGCAGCGCCGCATGGATACACCACACGGCGTGGTGAACAACTCACAATAGACCTGAGTGACCATTCATCTATGGCTCGCACATCACCCATGACGCAAACTTCTATGGGTGACAGCTGATCCAGGCCTGATTGGTACAAAGAACAGGTTGGAACCCCGGCCAATCAGACACGTGGGCGACACGATCGGTAAGGAAAAACGAAAGGGGCCGACCCCCAAGGGCCGGCCCCGATGTTTGTTTGAGTCTCAGCTCCAGGTCGAACGCTTCATTGTTGCGCCTCCTCCCCCGTGTTGGTGCAGCCGCACAGCGGTTGCAGTGTCTCAGTTTGCCCGCAGGTGTTCGCCTGGGATGAAGGCACGAATGTGCCCAAATCAGCCCATCCGAACGGCTACTCAGGGTGACTATTCGGCCGCTTCCGCAGCCTCATTCTCCCAAAGCATGGCGAAACCATAACGCGCGCTATGGGTGACCACAAGGCGGCCCACGAGATGAGGCCGTAGACTGCGACGGGCGTCACACCAACGAAGGGGGCTACATGGCGACACGCTGGATCATCGAGGGCGAGATCGACCCCAGATGGCCGATCAACACCCGTGGCAACGTCGGCGAGGTGTTTCCCGAGGTCGTCACCGCGCTGGGTTACGAACTGGGGGTGGTGCCCGCAGAGCGGGCCTGGCGCGAGGCCTACGCCGATCTGGGCATCTACACCGAGGGCGACTTCTCCTCTGACGATCCGGTCATCATCGGTCTCTACGGCGGCTACACCTACCTGAACCTCTCGTACCTGCGAATGATGGGCGTCCGGGCCCCAGGTTCGTCGGCCGAGGCGATCGACGTCGCCTTCTTCGGCGAGGGCAACCCGCCGCCATACGAACCCCGTAAGGGCGACAAGAGCATCAAGTCCAGCCTGCGGATCCTGAAGACGGTGTTGGGCGCCCTCGCAACCAAGGAGCTGCCCGAGATCGTCCCCGACAGCTTCCGCAAGGCCGCGGCCTACGAGGACAGGCGTCCATCGTTGGATGCCCCCGACGCCGACTTGTATGCCTATCTGATGGACTTCCCCAAGGCCTTCGGCCCACTCTTTGCCAATCACATGAAGTCGACGGCCATCGCTGCCATCGTGTCCGGCATCCTGGCCGATGCTGCCGCGGCCGCCGGCGAGCCGGGCCTTGTCACCCACCTTCTGGGCGCCTCCGGCGACGTGCTGTCTGCCCAGTACAGCCAGCAGCTCTACTCGATCGCATCGTTCGTGAAGTCGTCAACGTCATTGACTGCGGCGTTCGACGGCGGCGTCAGCGGTCTCCTCGACCGTCTCCCCGACGACGCCGACGCAGTCGAGTTCAACCGACGGTTCGGCAAGTTCATCGCAGACCACGGTCACCGCGGCCCCAACGACTGGGAGCTGTCGTCGCGAACCTGGGACAACACCCCCGAACTGGCGCTCGTGGCGATAGACCGGATGCGTCTGGCGACCAGCGACCTCAGTCCCAAAGGGCGCCTGGGCGACGACGGCTCCAAACGCGATGCGGCCGTGGCGCGGATCAGGCCCCACGTCAAGCTCCTCGACCGAATGAACTTCGACAAGGCCGTAAAGGCCGCCCCGTTCTGGTCCCAGGCCCGCGAGGCCACCCGCGATCGGGCCGTCAGGGTAGGTCTGCCGGCCAAGCAGGTTTATCGAGAGCTGGTCAGGCGAGCCGCAGAGCGCGGGGGCGAGCCCGATCCGGTCAAGGTGGCGCTGCTGTATCCCAGAACAGAGCTGGGCCAGTACCTCGAAGACCCAGCTTCACTACTTGGTGTCATCGCCGAGCGCGCCGAGTTGTTCCGGCGCTATTCAGCGGTCGAGCCGCGGTTCTTCATCCGGTCCCAGGAAGAGGTGCCGAGCCTCGAGGATCTCGAGGCCGATGCAGCGTCACGGGCTGTGGCCCAAACGGCCGGAGTCGGCGCGGTGTTGCGCGGCGACGCCGGCTGCAGCGGTGTCGCCCAGGGGCGAGTGCGTGTTGTGCTCGACCCCTCCGACGCCGTCGATCTCGAGCCGGGCGAGGTGCTGGTGGCTCCGCTCACCGATCCGTCCTGGACTCCCCTGTTCCTGCCCGCGGCCGCCGTCGTGGTGAACGTCGGCGCCCTGATGAGCCACGCGGTGATCGTTTCGCGTGAGCTCGGTATTCCCTGTGTGGTCGCCGTCGAAGGTGCCACACAACAACTGGCCGACGGGATGCTGGTCGAAGTCGACGGCACCGCCGGTTCCGTGACCGTTCTAGAAGCCGGAGACTGACCCAAATGCCCGACCTCAACACCCTCGCCGACATCACCAGGTTCCATGCCGCGAACAACCCCGACAAGGTCGCCTTGGTGGCCGGAGACGTCGAGTTGACCTATGCCCAGCTCGACGAGCTGTCGAACCGCGTCGCCAACGCCTTGGCCGTGGCCGGTGTCGGCAACCAGGACCGCGTGGGTTACGTTGCGAAGAACCTGATCGAGTACTTCGCGTTCACGTTCGGGGCGGCGAAGCTGAACGCCGTGACCGTGGCGGTCAACTGGCGTCTGGCGCCGCCCGAGATCGAGTACATCCTCGACAACGCCGAGGCCAAGGTGGTGCTGTTCGAGAACGAGTTCCTCGGCCACCTGGCCAAGATGAACCTGGCCGCCGATCCGCTGATAGTCGCCGTGGGTGGCGACGGCCAGCACGTCGAGTTCGACCAATGGATCGCCGATGCCACGACGACCGACCCCATGGTCGCCGCCACCATCGATGACACCGCCGTGCAGCTGTACACGTCGGGCACCACCGGTTTGCCCAAGGGCGCCGAGTTGAGCAACCGCAACCTGTTCAGCATCGTGGGTCCGTTGTCGTCGAAGATGGGGCTGAACTCCGACAAGGTGCTGATGCACATGCTGCCGCTGTTCCACATCGGCGGCTCGGGCGTGGCCATCATCGGCCTGTACAACGGCATGAAGAACGTCATCCACCGCGACGTCGACCCGGGTGCGATCTTCAGGGACATCCCGGCCCACGGCGTCACCCACGCGTTCATGGTGCCGGCACTTCTGCAGGTACTTCCGACGATTCCGGGCGCCTCCGACGTCGACTATTCGTCGCTCGAGCAGATCCTCTATGGCGCCTCGCCGATCACCGAGGAGGTTCTCATCGCTTCGATGGGGCTGCTGAAGTGCGACCACTGTCAGGCCTACGGGCTGACCGAGACCACCGGCGCCATCACCTTGCTGATGCCAGAAGACCACGACCCGGGCGGTCCTCGGGCTCACCTGCTGCGCTCGGCAGGTGGTCCCGTAGACGGGGTCGAGTTGCGCATCGTCGACGAGGAGGGCAACGATCTGCCCGACGGCGAGATCGGCGAGGTGTGGTGCCGCACAGTTCAGAACCTGAAGGGCTACTGGCGCAACCCCGAGGCCACCGAGGCCGTATATCCCGAGGGCCGAGACGAGACCGGGTTTGGCTGGTTCGCCACGGGCGACGCCGGCTATCTCGAAGACGGCTTCCTGTTCATCCGCGACCGGGTCAAGGACATGATCGTGTCGGGCGGCGAGAACGTGTATCCCGCCGAAATCGAGAACGTTCTGATGAGCCATCCCGAAATAGCCGACTGTGCGGTGATCGGTGTGCCCAGCCAGCGCTGGGGCGAGACGGTGATGGCGATCATCACGCCGGTGCCCGGCACCGACCCGTCGCAGGACGACATCATCGCTTATTGCACCGAGCGGCTCGCCAAGTTCAAGTGCCCGACGTCGGTCACCCGAATGGAGACGATCCCGCGCAACCCCTCGGGCAAGGTCTTGAAGACCGAGCTGC
>JAGQSP010000389.1 GCA_020439485.1 Acidimicrobiales bacterium
CCCGGCGCCAGTTCGACGGTGAGGCTCCAGCCGGTGGTTGCTTCGCCGGGTTCGGCGAGTTGGGCCTCGAGCTGGGTCCAGGCGCCCCAGGTTCCGTCTGGCTGCAGCCACTGTTTCGAGTCGCGGTCTCGGATAGCGATCAGTACCGAGCCGACCGAGGTGTCGTCGGTGGCTGTGCCGCCGAGCACGATGGTGCCGGCCGGCAGCTCGGCGTCGGCGGCCGGGGTGTCGACCACCAGTTGGGGCGCCTGATCGTCCAGCCCGACGAGGAACTTGTTGTTGGCTTCTGGGCTGGAGTTGCCCGCCTGGTCGCTGCCGTTGACGAACGCCGAGTATGACCCTGGTGGCAGCTGCACCGTGAGGCTCCAGTCGCTCTGTGAGCTACCTGGGGCCAACACGCTGGCCTCGAATTGGTGCCAGGCACCGAACGATCCGTCGGATCGCAGCCAGTCGCCCGTGTTGCGGTCGCGGATACCCACAAGAACCTGACCCACTGCGACGTCGTCGCCGATGGAGCCGACCAGTTCGACGTCGGGGCCTGGTTCCACTGCCCCGTCGGCCGGCGTGGCGAAGACCACCGAGGGTGCAACCGTGTCGTCTGGCCCGGTTCCGGTGTTCTGGTACACGACGACTTCGGACAAGAACAGCTGGCCCTGTCCGTCCAGCTGCACCCTGACATAGCGCGCCTGAGTCCACGCCTGGACCGTGACCTTGCGGTCTTGGGGGCCGGCGAGCAGGGTGGCGTCGACGTTTGGATCGCCTGCCAGAACGGCCGGATCGGTGCTGGCGAACGGTTGGTTGCTGGTGAACACCCACACGTCGGAGAACTCGTCCTGGCAGCAATCTGTGCGGGTCCACAGCGAGATTTCAGAAATGTCGTGCGAAGCGCCGAGGTCGACCTCCCACCACGGCTGGGTTTCGTTCTCGGTCGCGGCGATGGTGCCGGTGAACAGCTGCTTGTCGCGGTTGGCGTCGATGGCCAGCTCGGGGCCATATCCACTCCAGGTCGACGACTGGGTGGCGCTGCCCGACAGGGCCAGGTCTTCTCGGGCGTCTCGAATGTCGAAGAAGGCCATGCGGCCGGTACGCACGTCGGCTGTCCACGTCTGGTCGCCGCCCACCAGCAGGCCCGCCGGTATCACCTCGATGCTGCGAATGCCGTTGCGGGCGTCGGTGTCGGGGGCGTACTTGATGGCCTTGCCGGTGGCGGGGTCGAGCGCGGCGAAGGTGTCTCGATACACCTCGGTGGGGTCGTTGCGAGTCTTGTTGGGGCATTTGCCGACAGGTGCCGGATTGCCCCACGGCTCGGCTGTGGTGGGTCCTTCGGTCCAGCAGAAGTGCCCACCGATGTAGACGGCGTTGTTGTCGATACCAAGGGCGAAGGTCGAGTCGTGGTTGCGTGTCACCCACAGCGGCTGCGTGTTGGCGCCTCCCGCGACCGGAAACGCGGTGGCTGTATCTCGCCACGGTGGGCTGTCGCCCCAGCCGCCGCTGACCACCAGGTAGGTGCCATCGGGAGACACCTCGCCGTCGACGATCGACACCACCGAGGTGGCGTCCCAGAAGTCGGTCTGCCACGGCAGCAAAGCGGGTGGTGAGGTGCCGATGTCGATCATGGCAACCCCGCGACGCTCTTGTCCGCCCACGAACTTGGCGCGGTGCATGACCACCAGGGTCGATCCGTCCGGTGTGGCCCCTATGCGCTGCCCGGCGGTGCCAGCGACCTGGCCGATGTAGGTCTCGAGCGGGAAGTCGAAGTCGTCTCGAACCTCGCCTGTGGTCGCATCCACGGCGGCCAGCCCCAGCCTGGGCACGTCGTTGACCTCGGTGAAGCCGCCCGTCAGGTAGAGCGTATTGCCCACCAAGACCAGATCTTTCACCTGGGCGTTGGTGTGGGCGACGAATACGGGGTCGACCACGCCGGCGTCGAGGTCGAGTTTCGCGAGCTTGTGACGCGCGGTGCCGTCGATGTCGCTGAACGATCCACCGACGAAGACGTGGTCGTCTTCGGCCGCCGCAATCACAACGCTGACCCGGTCGTTGACCGTGAACTGGTGCGGGTCGAGCGTGCCTGTGTTGACGTCGAACACGTACATGTTGGCCAGGGCGATGGCGCTGGCTCCGCTGGTGGGCTCGACGGATGTGAACGTGCCGCCGACGATGATCCGGTCGCCCTGCTGGGCGCCGGCGTACACGCGCCCGTCGGTGGCGACCGGCGTGTCGGCTCTGGGCTCGGCGTTCTGCAGGCTCTGGGCGCCGTTTGCGCTCGAATCGTTGACGTCGGAGCCCAGCAGCAGGGTGGCGAAGGCCGCGCAGGCTGCCAACCCGACGACGATTGC
>JAGQSP010000390.1:0-5852 GCA_020439485.1 Acidimicrobiales bacterium
TCGGTACAGCGCCTTGTGTTCGAGGAACAACACCGGGTCGTTCGACTCGATGGCCGCCAGCAACAGGCCCTTGGCGTCTGCGGGATTGGACGGCGCCACAATCACGATGCCGGGCACGTTCAGGAACCACCCCTCGACCATCTGCGAGTGGTGCGGCCCGCCGCCGAATCCGCCGCCGCACGCGGTGCGGATCACCAGCGGAGCCGAGAACTGGCCGTCGAACATGTAGTGCACTTTGGCGGCGTTGTTGACGATCTGGTCGTAGCACTCGCCCAGGAAGTCGGCGAACATGATCTCGGCCACGGGGCGCATGCCCATCATCGCCGAACCCACGCAAGTGCCGATGATGGCGGCCTCGGACAGGGGAGTGTCCCTGACCCGATCGGCGCCGTACTTGTCGTACAGCTTGCGGGTGACACCAAAGTCGCCGCCCATGACACCGATGTCCTCGCCGATCAAGAACATCTCGGGGTGGCGTTCCATCGCGATGTCGAGGGCCGAGTTGAGGGCCTTGACGAACGTGAACTTGCGGGTCTTGGCCTGATCTTCGGCCGGGCTGTCGCCGGCTGGTGCCCCGGGTGAGGTGTCTGCCGCGCCAGGCCGTGGCATGACCGGTGAGGCATACACATCGGCGGTGGCCTTGGCCAGGTCTGGGGTGGGGCTCTCCTTCGAGAAGGCGATCCAGCCGTCGATCTCTTCGCGACGGCGGGTCTCGACCTTTTCGAGTTCTTCGGTGGTGACGCCCAGCTCGGCCAACCGCTCGGCGGCCATCAGGATCGGGTCGTGGTCTTCGCGCCAGTAACGGATCTCTTCGGCCGGTCGAAGATCGCCCGAGAAGATTCCCTGCCACCGCCACGTCTTGAACTCGAGAAAGTAAGGACCCTTGCCCGAGCGAATGTGCTCGATGGCCACCCGCACCGCCTCGTGGGCGGCCTCGATGTCGTTGCCGTCGACCTGCGCGCACTCGATGCGATAGCCCTTGGCCCTGTCGATCATGTCGGGGGTGGCGTGGGCGCTGGCCACCGGGTTGGAGATGGCATAACCGTTGTTGACCATGGCGTACAGCACCGGAAGGTCCCAGATGGCCGCCATGTTGAGGCTCTCGTGGAACTCGCCCCGGCCGGCGGTGCCGTCGCCGATGATGGCGCAGGCGACGTCGTCACGGCCACGCATCTTGGCAGCGAACGCCACCCCCAACACGGTTGCCATGTACGAGCCCTCGACGGCGTTGTCGCCGAAGTTGCCGACCTCGGGGTCGGCCGAGTGGAGGCTGCCGCCCTTGCCGCTGCACACACCGGTGGCCCGACCGAACAGCTCGGCCATGATGCGCTCGCCCTCGCCCTTGTGGCGCTCCTGGGCCAAGGCGTTTATCCCGTGACAGCGGTGGTCGGGGAAGAAGGCGTCGGTCGAACGGAGGTTGGCGGCCAGCGCTGCCTGCACGGCTTCTTGGCCCAGCCCGGTGTGCAACATCCCGGGAACGTTGCCCTGCTGGAACTCGCGCTCGAGGCCCTGCTCGAAAGCTCTGATCAGCCACATGTCGCTGTACAGATCGAGGAGTTGGGTTCGGTCCATTCGGTAACCCCCGGTGCGGTGTTCGGCAGCACAAATGTACGTCACGAACGTAGTACGCGGGTTCGCCACGGACAAACATTTGTTGTCGCAGCTAAACAACCGCTGTACTGGGCCAGCGCAATGCGTGTACCCGACGATCGTTCGCCGACCACGGCGACGAGTGGACCTAGGATGCGACCCATGGCTCAGAGGATGGCTCTCTATCTGCAAGACAAGCACCCGATCGCCTACGAGATCGAGATCGCCAAGTACGCCGAGGAGCGTGGTTTCTCAGAGATATGGCAGGCCGACACCCGCCTGGCTCGCGATTGTGTGGTGATGATGTCGGCGATCCTGGCCAACACCTCGCGTTTGCGGGTGGGCAGCGGCGTGCTGCCCATCTACACCCGGAACCCGGCCGTGATAGCTGCCTCGTGGAGCACCATGTGGGAACTCGCCGGCCTGACACCCGAGGGTGAAAGCCGCGTGATGTTGGGGCTGGGCGCCTGGTGGGAACCAATCGCCAGCCGCACGGGCACCGACAGGCGCAAGCCGCTGAAGGCCATGCGCGAGAACATCGAGGCCATCCGCGAACTGTTCACCATGGAAGAGGTCAGCTACGAGGGCGAGTTCGTGAAGCTCGACCGCGTTCGGCTGGATGTGGCCTACGGCGACACCAGCCCACGCAACATTCCGCTGTACATCGGCGCCACCGGACCCAAGATGCTCGAGCTCACCGGCGAGATCTGCGACGGTGCCGTGCTGAACTATGTCGTGTCCACCGAGTACATCCGAGACGCCGTCGACAAGGTGGCGGCCGGGGCCGCCAGGGCCGGCAAGACCATCGAAGAAATCGACCGCCCCGAGCTGCTGGCCTGCTCGTTGTCAGACGACGACCCCGAAGAGGCGATGCTCACCGGCAAGTCTTTGGTCGCCTACTACCTGGGCACAGAGCCCCACATCATGGAGGCGTCGGGGGCCGACCCCGAGCTGGTTGCGCGGGTGCAAGAGGTCGTGGGCTGGCCCGCCACCGAGGATGACTACCGAAAAGCCGCCCACCTGATACCCGACGACCTGGCTCGCAAGTTGATGGCCGTGGGCACCACCGAGCAATGCCAGGCCAAGGTGGCCGAATACATCGACGCGGGCGTCACCTGCCCGATCCTCTACCCGCTGATGCCAGACATCAAGCCGGTTGTCGACGCATTCGCCGACTGGACTCCAACGTCGGCGTGACCGGCCTGACGGGCGCCGCGTTCTCGAGAGAAGAGCTAGAGCTGTGACGATCCTGATCGAGAACGGTGCTGTGGTCACCGTCGACGACCAGCGCACCATCCACGATCCGGGCTGGGTCGAGATCGAGGGTGACCGCATTGCGGGCCTCGGGCCGGGCGAGCCGCCTTCTGAAGTGCGCCTTCGCGCTGGTCGGGTAATCGACGCGTCGGGGGCCGCGGTGATGCCCGGCATGACCAATGCGCACACCCATCTGTTCCAGACGTTCTTCCGGGGCCTTGCCGACGACAAGCCCCTGCTGGATTGGCTGCGCGACTGCATCTGGCCCGGCGCGGTTCATCTCGACCGCGAGTCGGCCCGGCTGGCGGCACTGGTCGGGATGATCGAGAACCTCCGTACCGGCGCCACCTCGATACTGGACCACCAGTACATCCACATCGACGAGCAGATCGACGATGGCATCTGTTCGGCGGCCGACGAGCTGGGTGTCAGGTACCTGCTGGCCAGGGGCTGGGCCGATCGCAACTACGAACCGAACCTCACCGAGTCGGCCGAAACCGTGCTCGAGCGAACCGCCAGGCTGCGCCAGCGATGGCATGGCCACGACAACGGCCGTATCCGCATCGAGCAGGCGCCCCTGATCCCGTGGGGATGCAGTGACGAGGCCATGAAGGTCACCACCGCCGACGCCAGGTCGTGGGGCGCGGGAACCCACATCCACTGCGCCGAGACCGCGGTCGAGGTCGAGATGAGCCTCGAAGAGCGCGGAGTGCGCCACGTCCACTGGCTCGAACAGCTGGGTGTGTTGGGGCCCGACGTGCAGCTGGCACACAGCGTGTGGCTCGACGACGACGAACTCGACCTGATCGCCCGGCGTAATGCCGTGGTGGTGCACTGCCCGGTCAGCAACATGTATCTGGCCTCGGGGGTGCCTCGAATCCTCGACATGAGATCCAGAGGAATCACGATCGCCCTGGCGTCGGATGGCCCCGGCAGCAACAACCGCCAGGACATGTTCGAGGTCATGAAATCGACGGTGCTGCTTCAGAAGGTTCACCACCTCGATGCCATGGCCCTTCAGCCCGAGGACGCCATCGACATGGCCTGCCGTGGTGGTGCGGTGGCGGCATCCAACCCCGATGCCGGCCGGCTCGAACCGGGCACCAAGGCAGACGTCGTGGTCGTCGACCTCGAAACCGTTTTCACGGCTCCGCTGCACCGGGTGCCCAGTGCCCTGGTGTTTTGTGCGACGCCTGCCAACGTCACCCATGTCCTGGTCGACGGTCGGGTGGTGGTCGATGACGGCGTCGTGACCACCGTCGACGAGGAAGCCGTCATAGCCGAGGCCACCGAAGCCGCCAGGCGCGTCTTCGCCAAAGCAGGCGTTCCCAGCCGGTTGAACCGCAGGTGAGCCGGGCGCGATCGGGCATATTCTCGGCTCCTTACGCCCCGGTCACCCTCGCGAACCTGGCCGTCATCGCCCTTGCGGCGTTCGACGCGCTGGCCGTCATCGCAGCCCTGCCCTCGATTGCTGAAGACCTCGGCGATGTCGCCCTGTTGCCGTGGGTGGTCACGTCGTACCTCGGGTCGAGCGCCGTGGCGGTCATCGTCGCCGGCCCGATCATCGATGCCATCGGGGTCAGGCGCACCTTCCAGGTGATGGGTACGTGGTTCTTGTTGACCAGCGTTGCTGTGGCCTTGGCCCCGACGCTCGGCTGGGTGCTGGTGGCGCGTTTGGCCCAAGGCCTCGGTGGCGGTCTGATGTTTGCGGTGGCCATCGCCGCGGTCGGCATCGCCTTTCCTCACGACCTTCGTCCTTCGGCGTTTGCCGCCAACGAGGCCGTCTTCGCTGCGATGGGTGTGGGCAGCCCGGCGATAGCGGCGATCCTGCTCGAGTTCTCCAGTTGGCGGCTGATCTTCTGGATCAAGGTGCCCCTGACCGCGCTGGCTCTGCTCGCCGGCTGGAATGCGCTGCCCGACAAGCGCCCGGATGCCGGCCGGATGCGCATCGACTATCTCGGCGTCGCACTGATGGCGGCCATGGTGTTCTTCTTGTTGTTCGGGCTGGGCCAGGTTGGCATCGACTGGGCTCTGGCCGTGCCGGCTCTGTTGGGTGCTGTGGCCGCCTTCGTCGTCTACTGGCTGCACGCCGGGCGCCACGATTCGCCGGTCCTCGAACGCCGTCACCTGACCAGAATGCCGTTGCGGTGGATCCACCTCGCAGCGGGTCTGGTCTTGGCCGCGGGTGTGGCGGTCGACAACTACGTGCCGTTGTACCTGCAGGTCAGCCGGGGTCGGTCGGCCGGATTTGCCGCGTTCTCGGTGCTGTTCATCGCCGTCGGCTGGACGGGCGGTTCGTTCATATATGCCCGGCTGATGCGCAACTGGTCTGAGCCCTCGGTGGTTGTGTTCGGCGCTGCCTGGCTGGTGCCGGCTATCGGTCTGACGGCGACCCTGGTGTGGGTCGACGCGCCCCTGGGGCTGGTGTTCTGTTCGATGTTCGGTATGGGTATCGGCATAGGGCTGGCGTCCACGGCTGCGCTCACCATGATTCAGCGCTCGGCCGACGTCGAAGAACTCGGCCGGGTCAATGCCGCGCACCAGTTCCTGCGCGTGCTGGCGATCAGCATCGGCGTTGCCCTGGGGGGCGCCGTGCTGCTGGGCATCGTCGATGCTCAGGTGGGCGATGTCGAGGTGGTGCGCAGCGTTCTCGAGAGCGACGGGTCCGATGCCGTCGAGGTGGCCGATGCCACCGCCGCGGCTGTCGCCGACGGTTTGGTGGGGGTTCTGGTGACTTCGGCCGTTTTGGGAATGGGATGCCTTGCCGCGGCGTTGGGGCTCAAGCGCACGACGGCAAGGGATGCTCATGGATCTGGCGGGTAAGACAGCGATAGTCACCGGTGGCGCCAGGCGCCTGGGCAGGGAAATCGCTCTCGATCTGGCCGGTTGCGGCGTCAACGTCGTCATCAACTATCGGCGTTCGGCCGGCGCTGCCGCCCAGACCGTCGCCGAGCTTTCGGCCCTGGGGGTTGGCGCCCTGGCTGTGCAGGCAGACGTGGGCGACTATC
>JAGQSP010000390.1:6063-9359 GCA_020439485.1 Acidimicrobiales bacterium
GTGATCATCGGCATCGGCGATCTCAGCGGTGAGGAAGCGTGGGCCGGTTATACGGGCCATGCCGTCGGCAAGGGCGCCGTGCTGTCGTTGACGCGTCAGCTGGCGCTTGAGCTGGCACCCACCATCAGGGCCAACGCCGTGATACCCGGCCTGGCGCTGCCGGTCGACGGCGACACACCCGAGGCCAACCGGGCCGCGGCCATGACGACGCTGCTGGAACGCTGGGGTACCCCCGCCGAGATGGCCCACGCGGTGAGGTTCTTGATCGAGGCCGACTACATAACCGGCGAGACCATCGTGGTCGATGGCGGCCAGCGCTTCGGGCACCGCAAACACGCCCACGGCTGACCCGTCTGGTGCCAGGCACCAAACAATGGCGGGACTAGGGTGGCGCGCCATGG
Organism: Acidimicrobiales bacterium; assembly: GCA_020439485.1. GTDB lineage: Bacteria > Actinomycetota > Acidimicrobiia > Acidimicrobiales > Poriferisodalaceae > JAAETH01. Next base: position 6,465 of record JAGQSP010000390.1, read on the forward strand.
AGTTGGCTGGAAAGACGGCGATAGTCACGGGCGGAGCGATCAGGGTCGGCAAGGGCATAACCCTCGAGTTGGCCAGAGCGGGCGCCAACGTTGTCGTGAACTACAACTCGTCGGCCGACGCTGCCAACCAGACCGTCGCCGAGGCCGAAGCCCTCGGTGTGCAGGCGATGGCAGTGCAGGCCAGCGTCAGCGACTACGAGCAGGTCACGGCCATGGTCGACGCCGTGGCGGAACGCTTCGGGCGCATCGACGTGTTGGTCAACAACGCCTCGACCTTCCTTCCCGACCCTCTGCCAACCGACGACCTGTCGACGTGGCACAAGTCGATCGACACCCTGGTGCACGGCCCGTTCTATTGCGCAAACCGTGTGGCCCCGGTGATGCTCGGCGGCGACGGCGGTGTCATCATCGGAATCGGCGACCTGACGGCCTACGAGCCATGGCCGGCGTTCGCGGGGCATGCGGTGGGCAAGGGCGCAATCTTGTCGCTGACCCGGCAACTGGCGCTGGAACTGGCCCCGAAGATCAGGGCCAATGCGGTGATCCCCGGCCCGGCGCTGCGCCCGCACAACTACGACGACGCCACATATCAAAGGGTGGCCGACGACACGTTGCTTGGCCGCTGGGGTACTCCGGCCGAGATGGCCCACGCGGTGAGGTTCCTGATCGAGGCCGACTACATCACCGGCGAGACGATCATCGTCGACGGTGGCCAACGCTTTGGCCACCGCAAACACGCACATGGCTGAGACCGGACTCGCCGCTGGCGTTCACATCGTTCCGCTGATGCCTGCAGCCGACGTGATAGCGATCGCCATCGAGGCCGAGCGCCTGGGATACGACTACTGCTTGATCGCCGACGAGGGCTTTCATCCCGATGTGTACGTGAGCCTGGGGGCTATCGCCCGCGAGACCAGCCACATCAAGTTGGGGGTGATGACCAACCCATACACCCGGCATCCGGCAGCCACGGCCAACGCCCTGGCCACTGTCGACGCCCTGGCCCCCGGCCGGGTGGTGGGCACCTTGCTTGCGGGCGGTTCGATGGTGTTGGCCCCTATGGGCATCGACCGGATCAGACCGTTCCGGCGCATGACCGACGCAGTTCAGATCGCCCGCACCCTTTGGACGGGTCAGCTGGCATCGGTCGATGGCCAGACGGCTTCGGTCGTCGATGCCAGGCTCGGGTCGGGCGCGGCCGATGTCGAACTCTGGATCGCCGGTCGGGGGCCGCTGGTGCTGGGTCTCGCCGGCCGTGAAGCCGACGGGGTGATCTTCACCGTCAAACCCGATCTGGCCGGCGCCATCGCCGAGGTAGAGCGAGCAGTACCCGCGGGCAGACCGCATCCCAAACGGATGTATCTGGGCCGCATCTGCTACACGCCCGCCATGCTGGAAGCCCAGAAACTGACGCTGTCATATGTGTTGATGGACTCGCCCGAACGTGCCTTGGACGCACTGGGCTTCGGCGCCGACCAGGTGGCGGTGATCCTCGAGGCGGCCCAGACCGGCAATGCGGCCGCGGTCGATCCGCTGGTCACCGACGATCTGCTGCACCGCTATCAGGTGGCTGGTACGCCGGCCCAGTGCGCGGCCGAGGTGGCGGCGATGGCGGCACAACACGACCTACATGCAATACACATAGACGCACTGTCGGCCGACCTCGACGAGAACCTCTCGATCATCGAGAACTCGCTTCCAATCATCAAAGGAACACCCAAATGACCACCCGCAGGCTCAACCGCATCTTCGCCGAGGACGGTCGGGCGGTGATCGTCGCCCTCGATCACGGTCTGATCGACGGGCCGTGCGAAGGGTTCGAGAGCCCCGGCGACACGATCGAAGCCGTCGTAGCCGGAGGCGCCGACGCGATCTTGACCTCGTATGGCATTGCCAGAGCGTTTGCCAAACCGCTCAGCAGGGTCGGGCTGATCGTCAGGTCGGACGGAGCCGCGACCAACCTGGGCACCCCCAGCACGGGGTCGTTGTCGCAGTTCTTCGGGCCGGTCGACGCGGTTCGGCTCGGCGCCGATGCCCTAGTGGTCACAGCGATGCCCGGCTCGGACAAGGAGGAAGACACCCTCGAGAACCTGGCCAGAACCGTCGCAGAGGCCCACGAGTGGGGTTTGCCCGTGCTGGGTGAGATGGTTCCCGGAGGGTTCAACAGCGGCCCCGAGGCACGCGGCACAGACGCAATCGCCTTGGCGGCGCGTCTGGGCGCAGAGCTGGGCGCCGACTTCATCAAGGCGCCCTATTGTGACGACTACGAGCAGGTGACGTCGAAGACGTTCGCTCCGGTGGTGATACTGGGCGGTGCCAAGGGCGACGAGACGCTGATGCTGCAGAACATCCGCTCGGCGATCGATGCCGGTGCCAGGGGAGTGGCGATCGGCCGCAATGTGTTCCAGTGCGACAACCCGACGGCGATGACGGCGGCGATCGTGGCTGTCGTCCACGAGGACGCGTCGGTCGAACAGGCGCTGGCGATACTCAATTCATGACACCGTCCGCGGTCGTCATCGGTGTCGACGTCGGCACGACGTCGGTCAAGGCCGCAGCGGTGAATCGCGCCGGCCATGTGGTGGGCGAGGCCACATCGGCCCCGATCGAGACCATCGCAGAATCGCCCGGAGCCGCCGAACAACGGCCCGAGGACGTCGCCAACGCCTTGCGAGATGCCTGCCTGGGGGCTCTCGAAGCTGCAGGTGGGGGAGTGGCCGCAGCCGCTCTGGCGATGGGAGCACAGAGTGGTTCGGTCCTAGCCGTCGATGACAGAACGGCTCCATTGAGCCGTTTGCTGACCTGGATGGACGCCAGATCTAAGCCTCTGGTCGAGGGTTGGGGTTATCCGACCACACAAATGGTGAGAGCCATCTCGGGCTGGTCGGCATCGGC
>JAGQSP010000036.1:0-231 GCA_020439485.1 Acidimicrobiales bacterium
CGGGTTCCGAGGTGTCGACCCTGCTCGGCCGTATGCCATCGGCCGTGGGTTATCAGCCCACACTGGCCGACGAGATGGGCGACCTGCAGGAGCGCATCACCTCGACCCGCGGCAAGTCGATCACCTCGCTGCAGGCCGTGTACGTCCCCGCTGACGACTACACCGACCCGGCACCGTTCACCTCGTTCACCCACTTCGACGGAACTACCGAGCTCAGCCGTGACATTGCGG
>JAGQSP010000036.1:366-15416 GCA_020439485.1 Acidimicrobiales bacterium
ACAAGGAGCTGCAGGACATCATCGCCATTCTCGGCCTCGACGAACTCTCAGAAGAGGACCGCATCACCGTCGACCGTGCCCGCAAGGTGCAGCGCTTCTTGTCGCAGCCGATGTTCGTGGCCGAGGTGTTCACCGGCCAGGCCGGCATCTTCACGCCGGTCGACGAGACGATCGAGTCGTTCGAGGCTCTGGTCAGCGGCGAGCTCGACCACCTGCCCGAGCAGGCCTTCTACATGGTCGGCGGCGCCGAGTCTGCCATGGCCAAGGCCGCCGAACTGCAGAAGAACGCCTGACGTCCCCCTCGGGGGTCCGGAGAAGAGAATCGATGAACGTAGAACTCGTCTCGCCAGAGCAGGTGTTGTGGTCTGGTGAAGCAACCCAGGTGCTCACCCGAACCCTCGATGGGGACATAGCCTTCCTGGACGGCCACGCTCCGTTCCTCGGTGCCTTGGCCATCGGTGTGGTCCAGATCTGGTCGACCGACAACCCAGAGCCGATCAGGGCTGCCGTGCACGGTGGTTTCATCGAGGTCAGCAACAACACGGTGTCGGTTCTGTCCGACATCGCCGAACTCGCTGGTGACATCGACGTCGAGCGGGCCCGTGCAGCGCGCGACGGAGCCAAGGCCATCCTTGCCATCGACGAACACGATTCGGTGGCCGCGGTTGCGCTCGAGCGTGCCGAAACACGACTGATTGCTGCGGGCGAGATCGTCGACGCTCACTGACCGTTACACCGGGATCATTTGGGGATTGATGATCTCGGTCAGGTGGGCTACGGTACGGCCCGCTCAAACAGTGTGACCGACGCCACGTCGGTAACTGAAGCCACCGACCATCTACAGGGGGAAATGTGACGCTCGTCGAAGAGCAGTCCGGACGCACCGGAACTGGCGCCCGCACGGTCGCATCGATGGCGAAAGGTTGGGCCACTCGCACACCCGAAGCGGTGGCCATGCGCGAAAAGGACTTCGGCATCTGGCGGGAGTACACCTGGGAGCGCACCTGGGACCTCATCGAGACCGCTGCCCACGGCCTGCTGGCCCTGGGTGTAGAGCCTGGCGATCGCGTGGCGATCCACTCCGAGGATCGTCCCGAGTGGGTCATCCTCGACCTGGCTACGGTGGCAGTGCGCGGAGTCACCGTCGGTCTGTATCCCACGAACCCCACCGCAGAGGTCGACTACCTGGTCGGCGACTGCACGCCTTGCGTGTTCTTCGCCGAAGACCAGGAGCAGGCCGACAAGGTGCTCAGTGTCGATGCCGAGACCGCCTCGTGCATCCGCAAGATCATCTTCACCGAGCCGCGCGGTTTCGGCGACTACGACGACCCGCGCCTCGTGTTCTGGGACTCGTTCCTCGAGATGGGTCGCGAGCACAGGGCGGCCAACCCGGGCGCGGTCGACACCCGCATGGCCGAGGCCACCGACGACGACATCATGACGCTGGTCTACACGTCGGGCACCACCGGGCCTCCCAAGGGTGCGATGCTCACCAACAAGAACGCCGCGTTCGCAATCGAGAAGATCATCAACATCGAGGGCCGGATGCCCGATGGCACCCCGCCCAATCAAAAGGATCTGATCGTCACCTACCTGCCGCTGTGTCACGTGGCAGAGCGGGTGTTCTCGACCTGGACGATGGTCGGCAACGGCCCTTGCCTCAACTTCGCAGAGTCCATCGACACGGTGGCGCTGAACCTGCGCGAGGTGCAGCCCACGCTGTTCTTCGCCGTGCCCCGCATCTGGGAGCGCCTCCACGCTACGGCGCTCATCAAGGGTGCAGACGCCAGCCGCTTCAAGCGACTGTGGCTCAACTTCGGCAACGCCCTTGCCAAGAAGGTGGGCCGCACCAAGGTGCAAAACGGCGGCGAGCACACGTTTGGTAGCCGCATCCTGGCTGCCATCGGCTTCGTACTGGTGTTCCGCTCGATGCGCGAGCGAATCGGCCTCAGGTATGTGCGTCACGCCGGAACCGGCGCGGCACCAATCGCCCCAGAGGTGCTCGAGTTCTTCATGGGCATCGGCGTGCCTGTCTTCGAGCTCTACGGCATGACCGAGAACTCGGCCGTGGCCACCTGCAACTTCCCGGGTCGTCTCAAGCTGGGCACCGTCGGTGAGCCCTACCCCGGCACCGAGCTGCGCCTCGACCCCGAGACCGGCGAGATCCAGTGCAAACACGATGGTGTGTTCGCCGGTTACTGGAACAAGCCCGACAAGACGGCCGAGACCATGACCGACGACGGCTGGCTCATGACCGGAGATGTCGGCGAGTGGGTCGACGGTACCCACGTGCGCATCATCGACCGCATCAAGCACATCATCATCACGTCGGGCGGCAAGAACATCTCGCCATCCGAGATCGAGAACAGCCTGAAGACCTCGCCCTACGTCAAGGAGGCGATGGTCATCGGCGACGGGCGCAAGTACCTGTCTGCACTCATCGGAATAGAGCTCGAGACCGTGGGCAACTGGGCCCTGCGTCAGAGCATCCCCTACACGACCTACCGCGACCTGTCCGAGAAGCCCGAGGTCATCGAGCTGATCCAAAAGGTCGTGGACGAGACGAACGAGAAGTTCGCCCGGGTCGAGAACGTACGCAAGTTCAAGCTCCTGCCCAAGGAGCTCGATCACGAAGACGGCGAGCTGACGGCGACCCAGAAGATAAAGCGCAGCTCGATGATGGAGATGTTCGGCGACCTCGTGGAGGAAATGTATAAATGAGCACCCTCGGCATGCTCGCCCAGGCGGGCACCGGGGCCACGTTCCTACAGACGCTGGTCAAGGCGGTCGCCCTCGGCTGCGTCTACATGATCATGGGACTTGGCTTCGTCATCATCTTCAAGGGCACGCAGGTGCTCAACTTCGCCGCCGGCGCCCTATCGATGACCGGTGCGATGGTGCTCACCATCCTGGTCGCAGATGGCGGCCTGCCGTTCTTGCCGCTGTCGAATCCGCTGGCACCTGACGAGGGTGTCACCCCCGGCATTCCGCAATGGCTGCTGAACGTCGGCTTGGCCCTGCTCATCGCTGCGCTGATCGGCCTGGTGGTCGAACGCATCGCCATCAGGCCCATGGTCGGACAACCCCTATTCGCCATGGCGGTCATCACCCTGGGCGTCGAGCTGGCCATCAGGCCATTCAACCTCGACGCCACCGCCCTGACCGGCCGCTCGTTGAACGTGCCGTGGGGTGCAGAATCGTGGGAGGTAGCGGGCGCAATCGTGCCGAAGTCCTACGTCGCAGCGATGATCTTCGCGGCGGTTGCCGGCGTGGCTGTGGTGCTGTTCTACCGGTCGCGTCTCGGCGTGGCGATGAGGGCCGTTGCGTTCGACCAAGAGGCCGCCATGGCCCAGGGCATCGACGTGGGGCGCGTATTTGCCATCGCATGGGCGCTCGGTGTGGCCTTGGCCGCCTTGGGCGGCATCGTCTACGGCATGGCACCGTTCCCGCCAGGTGGCAGCGTCAGCCAGGAGGTTCACCCCATCCTGGCGTTCCGAGTGTTGCCCGTGATCGTGTTGGGCGGCCTCGACTCGGTCATCGGCGCCGTCTATGGCGGCTTGATGATCGCTGCGGCCGAGGTGTTCGCCGGCCAGTACCTGGCCGACTACGGAAGCACCCTTGGCCCCGGTTACTCGACCATCGTGCCCTACATCGTCATGATGATCGTCCTGATCGTCAGGCCATTCGGCCTGTTCGGAACGCCTGAGATTCGGAGGGTCTGATCCAATGCTGAGACGACCACTCCTTCGTACGACCTACGAGCAGGACGCTGCGATCTTCCCAACCTGGTTCCAGCGGGGGGCTGTCAGCTTTTTGGCTGTCGGCTGTGTTCTGGCCACGCTCGGCTTCGCATTCTTCGACAACGTGCCCGCCTTCTTCCTGGGCAACCGCTGGATCGACCCCATCAGCAACATGATGCCCCTGGCCATTGCCGCCCTGGGCTTCAACATCCTCGTGGGTGTCGCCGGCCAGGTGTCGCTTGGGCACGCCTTCTTCATGGGCACGGGCGCCTACACGGCGGTGGCCTTGGGCGGCGACGGCGACGGCATCAAGGCATGCGTGCCTTGGCACGACGAGCTCGGCCTGCTCGAAAAGGCAGGCCAGTGTGGCCTCAACCTGCCCATCTGGATCTGGCTGCCGGCGGCAGGTATCGGGGCGGCCTTGGTCGGCCTCATCGTTGCCCCCGCCGCGGTCAAGGTGCGAGGCCTATACCTGGCCATCGCCACTGTCGGCCTGGTGTTCATCGGCCTGCACCTGGGGCGCATGTTCCCCGAGTACGCAGGCGACTTCGAGTCTGGCCGCAAGTGGCCCACCCTCGACTTCAAGCTGTGGAAGGAAGAAGACCCGCTCATCGCCTTCACCGACGACGGCAAGTGGTTTGGCCTGATACACCTCAGCGAAGAGCAAAAACAGCTGTTCTTGCTGATGGGGTTGCTGGTGTTCTTCGCCCTGCTGTCCAAGAACCTGATCCGCTCGCGAACGGGCCGGGCGCTGCAGGCCATCCGAGACCGTGACATCGCTGCCGAGGTCATGGGCGTCCCCGAGTTCAAGTACAAGCGAATCGCCTTCGCCATCAGCTCGGCATACGCCGGCATCGGCGGAGCGCTGTGGGCGTCGTACAACGGACGCTCGTCGCCAGTCGACTACTCGTTGTTCTTGTCGGTCGACTTCATCGCAATTCTGCTGATCGGTGGTGCCGGCACGATGGCGGGCACCCTGCTGGGAACCGTGTTCGTAGAGCTGATCCCCGACATCGTCGAGACCTTCACCGAGTGGCTCATCGACCAGCTCGACGGAAGCGGGCCGGCAAGCTGGATCGCCAACCTGCTGTTGACCTCGGGAAGCGGAGATTTCGGTGCTATCGCCACAGGTGCCGCTGCACCCGGTTGGCCGATGAGCGTGTTCTGGTGGAACTTCGTCATCTACGGCGTCTTGATAATCGTGTTCATGATCTTCGAACCGCTAGGCCTCTATGGCATTTGGCTGAAGGTTCGCAACTACTGGAAGACCTGGCCATTCAGCTACTGACGACCAGCAGACCGGACACCGGCTGTAAGGTCGCGTACAGATCGACTCGGGCCTAGCCAGGCCCGAGACAACAAGCGTGCTGGCGCCATCCTGGTGCCGCCACGACCACCACACCTCAGGAGGGTACAAATGCGAAGAATGCGATGGCTGCTTGCCATGTTGCTCGCGTTCTCGATGATCGCCGCAGCTTGCGGTGACAGCGATGACAGCAGCGATGACGGCGGCACCGATACAACAGCCGATGGTGGCTCGTCCGACGACGGCGGCTCCAGCGACGACGGCGGCTCCAGCGACGACGGCGGCTCGTCCGACGATGGCGGCGACGCCATGGAGGTAGTCACCGGCGATGGCGTCGATGGCAACGTCATCCGCGTCGGCCTCAACGCCGACCTCTCGGGCCCCTTCGCCGCTCTCGTCTCCGAGATCGTCGAAGGCCAGGAGGTCTACTGGGAGGTCTTCAACGAGAACGGCGGTTACAAGGGCTTCACCGTCGAGACCGTTGTGATCGACTCGGGCTACGCCACCGACAAGGGCATCCAGAACTACGAGGAGATGGCTCAGGAAGGCGCCGACGGCGTCTTGATGATCACCGAGAACACCGGTTCTCCGATCACCGCTGCCGTTGCCGAGCAGGCAATCGAGGACAACCTCCTGCTGATTCCGCTCAGCTGGGCGTCGCTGTGGCCAGATCCCGAGATCGGCGCTGCCGTTCTCGAGAAGCAGGCCACCTACTGCATCGAGTCGATCAACGGCGTCGAGTGGCTGAAGGACAAGGTCGAGAGCGAAGGCAAGGAGGCCAAGCTGGCCATCCTCAGCCGTCCGGGTGAGTACGGCGAAGACGGCGCTGCCGGCGCTGCCATCGCCGCTGCCGAACTGGGCATCGAGATCGTGTACGACGGCACCGGCCAGGTAGCCGGCGACGACCGCACCGGCGTTGTGGCCAGCCTTGTGGGCTCGGGCGCCACCATGGTGTGGACGACCATCACCCCAGGCGAGCTGCTCGACATCTTCGGCCAGGCCGTCAGCCAGGGCTTCGACGCCTACTGGTCCGGCAACAGCCCGACGTTCAGCTACCCCGTGCACCTCACCAGCGACTTCGCCGAAGAGTTCGACCAGTACTACTACCAGTCGTTCTACCAGGCACCTTGGGCCGCTGATGTTCCGGGCATGGAGACCCTGATGGCCGAGATGATCGCTCGTCGTCCCGACCTGAACATCTCCGACGTGTACACCACCGGTTGGATCGAGGGCATGATGGCCGAAACGCTCATCCGTGCCGCGATCGACGAAGGTGAACTCACCAGGGAGAAGCTGGTCGAGCTGGCCAACTCGGGCCTCACCGTCGACTTCCAGGGTCTGTCGGCCAACCAGTCGTGGCCGCCGGACTACAACGAAGCCGTCGTTCGCTCGACCTGGATCTATGACGTCGACCTGACCCAGTTCAACGTCATCCCGATGAACCAGGTCACCGCCGATAATCCGGGTGGCACCGGCATCGTTCCGCTCGAGATCGACTACATGGGATCCGTTGCAGGCAGCTATGTCTTCGACGGCCCCTGCATCGAGCCGGCCTCGTAGCACCAACTAGCCGATAGTCGGGCCGGGGCGTTCGTTCGCCCCGGCCCCTATCGCACCGCCTGTCCGTTCAAGCACCGAAAGCACTCTCACCAAAATGCTCCAACTGGCAAACCTCGAGGTCGTCTACAACGAGGTCATTCTCGTTCTGCGCGGCCTGTCGATCGAGGTGCCCGACGGTCATGTCGTGGCGCTTCTCGGTTCAAACGGTGCAGGCAAGACCACCACCGCTCGGGCCATTACCGGGCTTCTAGACGTCCACGAGGGCAAGGCCACGAAGGGCCATGTCACCTGGAACGGGGTCGACATAACCCACTCGAACCCCGCCGCCATCGTCAAGGCCGGTATCTCCCAGGTCATGGAAGGCCGCCGCATCTTCGGCGAGCTGACCGTCGACGAGAACCTCGCAACCGGGGCCTATACCAACCGTGCCAACGAGTCGGCCAACTACGAGCGGGTAATGGAACTGTTCCCCCGCCTCAAAGAGCGTCACACTCAGGTGGCCGGTTACCTGTCGGGCGGCGAGCAGCAGATGTTGGCCATCGGTCGTGCTCTCATGGCCGAACCCAAGCTGCTGATCCTCGACGAGCCCTCCCTGGGCCTTGCGCCGCTGTTGGTCGAACAGGTCCGCGACGTCATCGTCGAAATCAACAAGCAGGGCACCAGCGTCCTGCTGATCGAACAAAACGCAATCATGGCCCTCTCCATCGCCAACTACGGCTACATCATGGAGAACGGCAAGGTCGTCATGGACGGCGACGCCAAGAAGCTCCTGGCCGACGAAGATGTCCAGGAGTTCTACCTCGGCCTTCACGGTGATGAGGGCGAGAAGAAATCCTTCAGGGACGTCAAGCATTACAAGCGCCGCAAGCGCTGGGCTTCGTGAGCACCGGAGAATCCATGTCTGACAACAACCAACAGCCGCTGCTCGAGGTCGAGAACATCACGCTGCGATTCGGCGGTGTTACCGCCATCAACGACGTGTCGTTCAAGGTCAACGAGCGCGAGCTGTTCGCCATCATCGGCCCGAACGGTGCAGGCAAGACTTCGATCTTCAACACGTTGTCGCAGGTGTACCGCCCCCAGGAGGGCGACATCCGCTGGCGCGGCAACTCGATAATGGGCATGCGCCCAGATGCAGTTGCCCACATGGGCATCGCTCGTACGTTCCAGAACATCGAGCTGTTCCCCCAGATGACGGTTATCGACAACCTCCTCACCGGTCGCCACATCCGCATGCACAGCTCGTGGCTGGCCGGCTCTGTATGGCTTGGCAAGGCAAAGAAGGAGGAGATGGAGAATCGGCGTCGCGTCGAGGACATCATCGACTTCCTCGAGATCGAGCAGTGGCGTAAGCACCCCGTAGCCCTGCTGCCCTATGGTTTCCAGAAGCGCGTCGAGCTCGGTCGAGCACTGGCGATGGAGCCCGAGCTGCTGCTGCTGGACGAGCCGGTGGCCGGCATGAATCTCGAGGAAACCGAGGACATGGCTCGGTTCATTCTCGACATCCAGCGCGAGCTCGGCATCGCGATGATTCTCGTCGAGCACGACATGGGCCTGGTCATGGACCTGGCCGATCGCATCATGGTTCTCGACTTCGGCCAGAAGATCTCTGAGGGAACGCCGATCGAGGTTCAGCGCGACCCGGCGGTGATCTCGGCGTACCTCGGCAGCGAAATAGCCCAGGTATCGACCAGCATGGCCAACGAGGTCGCCGGAGCCGTAGACGCCGTCACCGAGTGACGGGCGACGGCATCTGGCCCGTGGCTGGGTCGGTCTAGTCGCGTTTGGCGACGTCTATCGTGGTGCCGTCGAACAAGGCAACCACCCCATTGGGGCCCACCACTTCGCCCGTGTGATGGGTCACCTTTCCCCGCCGCAAGCGGCGCGTCACCGTTACGATCAGCCGGTCGCCGGCGTGGGCAGGGGCGATGTATTGCATATTGGCGGTGCTCGCAAAAGCCATGCTCTCGCCGGCGTTGGAAGCAATCTGCATTGCCGAATCGGCCAAGGTGAACAAGACGCCACCGTGGCAAGTCGAGACTATGTTCAACATCGCCTCGGTGACCGTCATCGCCAGGCGAACCTCGCCGTAACCTCCGTCGACGAACTCGATGTTCAGTGCGCCGGCCGCCGCATCGTTTGAGAACAACGCCTGGGGATCCATCGATGGTGCTCCTGCTCAGCCTCTGGGAGGCTCGGGTAGAGGGCTCGCCAGCAGGTTGGCCGCCGCGCCCCTGAATGCCTGGCCCGAGTCGGGTAGTGCGCCGAAGAACTCGGCCTCTAGTTGGTTCTGGTGGGCGTAGGCGTCGGCTAGTCGGCGGCGACCATCATCGGTCAGCCGCACGGTCACCAGCCGACCGTCGTCGTGGTCGCGGCTGCGGGTGATCAGGCCATCGTCCTCGAGCTTGTTGAGGGCGCTGGAGATGGTGGCGCGTGTGAGACCCGACAGGCGGGCTATCTCACGGGGCTCGAGCTCGCCCATCGCCCACACGCAGAACATGATGCGAAAACCCGAGAACGACCAGCCTGCGGGCCGGTGAACAACGTGTTCCAGGTGGTGCACCCACCTTGTCGACAGGCGCACGAGGTCGAGGCTGGCCTTCAGAGCGTCGAGGTCGGCGTGCGGCACTGCCGATGACACGACATCGCCGACGGCTTCCTCGAACCGGGGGCTGCGCCGAACGCCCGAGCCCACCGAAGGGTCGGGCATCAGACGAAGCTCATGTGGCCAGCGTCGACCACAGAGCGGTAGTAGCAACCCGGGCGCGTGTCACCGTTGGCGTCGCGGGTGTGGCACGCGCCACCGCCGTCGCGGCGAACCAGGTACAACAGCGAGTTCTGCTCGCAGTTGACGCGCACGTCGACCAGCGACAGGGTGTCGCCCGACGTGGCGCCCTTGTGCCAGATCTCGTTGCGCGAGGTCGAGTACAACACCGCGCTGCGGCGCTCGAGCGTTGCCTCGAAGGCGTCCTGGTTGGCGTATCCGACGAACAACACCTCGAGGCTGTCGGCGTCCTGAAGCACCACAGGGATCACGTGGTGGCCGTCCCTGCCGATCTTGGCAACCTTCTCCCAGTCGAGTGCTAGGTCGAGACCCTCTTCTAGTGCTGAACTCATGTAGGGGAATCTAGTAGGGGCGAGGCCCTCAGAAGTCGACCGACGCGTAGCGGCGAAGCTTCGAGATGTTGTGTTGGGCGATGTCGCGCCTGACCGTGCCCGACTTGGACCTCATCACCAGCGAGTCGGTGGTGGCACCGGTGCTGCTGAACCGGACACCACGGAGCAGATCTCCGTCGGTTATTCCTGTGGCCGCGAAGAACACGTCGTCTGATGCGACCAGCGTGGAGTCGTCGAGCACTGCGTCGAGGTCGTACCCCGCAGCGATGGCCGCAGCCTTTTCCTTCTCGTTGCGAGGCCAGAGGCGGCCCTGGATCGCCCCTCCCATGCACTTCAATGCCGCTGCCGAAATCACCCCTTCTGGAGTGCCTCCAATGCCCATGAGCAGATCTGCTCCGGTGTTGGGTTCGGCGGTAGCGATGGCTCCGGCTACGTCGCCGTCGGGAATCAGACGAATGCGCGCGCCGGTCTCGCGGACCTCTCGAATCAGATCGGCGTGACGATCTCGGTCGAGTATCACCACGGCCACGTCGCGAACGTCTTTGCCCAGTGCTTCGGCAACGGCTTCGACGTTCTCGGTGGCCGTCTTGTTGATGTCGATGGCGTCGCGGGCCTGTGGTCCAGCAGCCACCTTTTCCATGTAGACACAGGGGCCTGGGAAATACATGGTGCCTCGGGGGGCCACGGCGATCACCGAGATGGCACCGCCGCGTCCCAGAGCCGTGAGTGTGGTGCCGTCGATCGGGTCGACGGCGATATCGGTGAGGGCGCCGGTGCCATCACCGATCTCCTCACCGTTGTAGAGCATCGGAGCCTCGTCCTTTTCGCCCTCGCCGATCACGACCAGGCCCGCCATCGGCACGCTCTGCAGCACGATTCGCATGGCGTCGACGGCCGCACCGTCGGCGCCGATCTTGTCTCCGCGGCCCATCCATCGGGCCGCAGCCAGTGCGGCCGCTTCGGTGGTGCGCACCAGCTCCATCGCCAGGTTGCGGTCGGGGGCTTCGCGTGTGGCAGGGTTCATATCGGCTCTCCGGGGGGCTAGGGGATCCGCTCGTTCGAAGATCATGCCCTGATCCTGTCGGCACCGCCAGCCGAGCATTAGGGGCGAAGAACCACCGAACAGATCTCACCGGGCGCCGCTAGCGTTTGGTCTCGTGATTGTCGCCGAGTTCGAAGTCTGGCACTCGCGCCCGGTTGCGCCCACGCGGCGAGTCGCGATCACCGGCGGCAAGCTCCCAATCGACCCTGCGCCCGGCTACGGCGGGCTCCTCTTGGCAGGGATAGTCGCGGCCTACAGCAAGGACCTCGACGAAGAGACACACGACGATCTGGTGGGGTTGATGGCCAAGGTGGTCTCGGGGGCGAAAATTCCCCAGCCTCAGCTGCGGCACCGGTTCCAGGTCGACCGGGTGGGGCTCTCCAGCTCGAAACATCGCCTGTTGGTGCGCGACGGTGAGCTCGTGTTGAGCCTCGAACCCGACTGTCCACCTGCCCCACAGGTGCTGGCGGCCGTGTACCGCACCGGGCAGTTCGAGCCTTCGCAGCGGCGCTCGATCATGACGCTGGTGTCGTCGGCGACCCGCTGGCGTCACGGCAACGTCGCAGGCCTCATCCCATGGCTGACCGGCGATCGGGTAGGTGATCAACTCGGTGAGATCATCGTCGACCCTAAGAGGTGGGCCTGCGATGTGTTCGGATTCGAATCCGATCCGGCGAACCACCGAGAGGTCCAGCGAAGGTTCAGGGCGCTGTTGCGCGACGCTCACCCCGACCATGGGGGAGAGTCCGAGCACGCTGCGGCCCAGATCATGCGCTTGAACGAAGCTCGACGGATTCTGCTCGCCAAGGGAGCATGAAATGAACACATCCAGCGCCCCCGCCAACCGCACTGCGGTGCCGCTACCCGACAGCAGCGACGTGGTCATCGTCGGTGCCGGCATCGTGGGGCTGGCTACGGCCCACCGGCTGCTGCAGCAGCGCCCGGGCGCCACGGTGGTGGTAATCGAGAAGGAGAGTGGCCTGGCGGCCCATCAGACGGGCCACAACAGTGGCGTGTTGCACTCGGGCGTCTACTACAAGCCGGGGTCGCTGAAGGCCAAGACCGCCGTGGCCGGGCGCTCGGCCATGGTGCGGTTCTGCGAAGAGAACGGCATCGACCACGATGTGTGCGGCAAGGTCATCGTCGCCACCTCGTCCGACGAACTGGGTCGCCTCGAGGATCTTTTCGAGCGGGCCGGCCACAACGGCATCGAGGCAACGATGCTGGGCCCCGACGAACTCGCCGAGTTCGAACCTCACGCGGCCGGTATCAGGGCCATTCACATCCCCTCCACGGGCATCGTCGACTACGGCCAGGTTTGCGAGGCTCTAGGTCGTCTGGTCGAGAAGGCCGGCGGCGTCATAGCCACCAATGCCTCGGTGTCGTCCCTAGCCGACGGTAAAGCACGTGCAGTGCGCGTCGCCACGTCTCGCGGCACGGTCGAAACCGATCTAGTGGTGAATTGCGCCGGCCTGCACAGCGATCAGGTGGCCAAACACGACAACGCCATCGACGACGGCACCCATATCGTGCCGTTCCGGGGCGAGTACTACGAGATACACGGCCCTCGCCGCTCGTTGGTCAAGAACCTGATCTACCCGGTTCCAGACCCGAGCTTCCCCTTCCTCGGCGTACACCTGACTCGCATGATCGATGGATCTATTCATGCCGGCCCCAACGCTGTACTGGCCCTGGCCCGCGAGGGCTACACGTGGCGAGACATCTCGCCGGCGCAACTGAAGGATCACGCCACCGACGCCGGCTTGTGGCGTCTGGGACGCAAGTACTGGAAGACCGGTGCGGGTGAAGTATGGCGATCGCTGAACAAGAAGGCGTTCGTCAAGGCGCTGCAGCGGCTGGTTCCAGAGATCGAAGCCGACGACCTGACCAAGTCGGAGGCGGGGGTCAGAGCTCAAGCTCTGCGGCCCACCGGTGAGCTGGTCGACGACTTCGCCATCGCCGAGACCCGACACGCAGTACATGTTCTGAACGCCCCCTCTCCGGCCGCCACGGCCTCCCTGGAGATCGCATCCAACATCGTGCAACGGGTCGAGGCGAGGTTGTGACCAGCAGCGTCGGGCTTGTATTGCTGACCCCGGGCAGTGGTGGGTCGGCCGATCATCCGACCCTGATCGACCTCGAACAACAGCTGAAGACCCGCTTGGGGCTCGAGGTGGTTCGCTACGACTTCGCCTATCGCAGAGCCGGCAAGAAGTCGCCGGGCCGAGCCGACCGCCTGGTCGGCGAACTGGCCGAGGTCGTGGCGCAGCACGCGGCCGATCGCGGGCTCGAAACCGGCTCTGTCGTCATCGGAGGCCGCAGCATGGGCGGTCGGGTCTGCTCGATGGCGGTGGCCGAAGGGTTGGCCGCTGCCGGGCTGTTGATGTTGAGCTATCCGCTGCACCCTCCGGGCAAGCCCGAGTCGACCAGGGTCGCGCACTGGCCCCAGATCGCAGTTCCTAGCCTGTTCGTGTCTGGCGACAACGACCCGTTCGGCCGGCCCGACGAGTTCGACCGCGAGTTCCCGGCGTTGGCCCACGCGCCCGCTGCCGTGTGGCTAGAGGGCGGGGCACACGACCCCAAGCGCAAGGATCATCGCGGCCGCATAGTCGACGAGACCGTCGACTGGATCTCGTCGACCTTCGGCTAGGTATGGCTCAGCCGGGCTGAGCATCCTCGGGATTCAGGTCGGTGAGGGTCCTGCCAGTTGTCTCGGGCAGCGTCACCAGGGCTATCAGCAGGCCCAGCAATGGGCCTATCCACAGCAGGGCTATGACCGAGCCGATCGAATCCCAACGGTCGCTTAGCCATCCGGTGACGGCCAGGCCCGTGATGGCGCCCGCAACCCCCGAAACGCTGATCCAGCCAACCGCACGATTGCGGATCTTGCTGGGGAACAGCTCGCCGCGATACACCCCCAGCGAAGGCAGAAGGCCACTGGAGGCAATGGCTGCCAGCAGGGCCAGAACCCACATCAACACCCCCGATGTGTTGAAGACCGCGCTGAGGGTGCCCAACCCCAGCACCGTCGAAGTCGCCAGCACGATCTTGCGGCCGACGGTGTCGGCGATACGGCCGGCTACCGCAAGCCCGATGCCGCCAGGCGTAGCCGTCGACAAGACGAAGAGCGTTATCTGGCCGGCGCTGAAGCCCCGTTCGTCGCGCAAGAACTCGTTTCTGAACTGGTCGGCGGGTGCCAGATACATCGCAATGGCGAAGGTCACGGCGCACAGGACGAGCAGCGGACCGATCCGGTCCGACAACCGGGCTGTTGACGAACCACGGTCGAACCATCTGCTCTCGGGAAGGTTGCGATGAAAGCTCAATGCGAGCAGGAACGCCATGGCCGGCGGCACGAAGACAACCCGCCAACCCCACACAGCTGAATCGGCGAAGGGCAGGATCCACAACACCATTCCTGCGCCGAGCGCCGAGGCCATGCCCACGAGGCTCAGCGCATAGGCCCGCGAACGGGCCGGCATCTCCTCGACCGCATACACCAGGATGACGGTCACCAGGGCTGCGTTGAAGGTTCGCATCAGCACCTGAGCCGCGGCAAAGGTGAACACGTCCGGAGCTGCTGCGGTGATCAGCGCGCTGAAGCCGCCGGCCCCCGTTGATATCACGGCCACCCGGCGGCGCCCCCGCCGATCGGCCAGCGCAACAACGGCGATGGCCAATAGTGTGCCCAGCCTGCCCGTTGCACTGACGACGCCCTGGGCGGTGCGGCTGAGGTCGAACTCGTCGGCGACGAAGGTGAGCGTTTGCCCCAGCAGGCTCCCCATGTAGCCGGTCAGCACCGCCGCAGCGGCGAGGGTGCCCAGCACGGTTGACGACCTGGCGTCGAGCCTGTCAGACGGTGCCCACCACGGCTGGCGCCCGTCGTGGTGAGGCGTCTTCAGGGCCCGTCGCACCAGCAGTGCAAATGCCCATCGAAACCACGGGATGGCCAGTTGGTACTGGATCTGCTCGATTGCGCCGCCGCTTTCGTCGTAGTCGACGTTGCGGCTGTAAGAGTTGAACGGGCCGTCGGCCGCCTCGAATCGGCCCCGGGCGACGCGGACCTCCAGCACGACGTCGTCGCGGGGCTCGTCCAGGAGCGCTGTTCCGGATGATCCCGGCGGGTGGTACTTGTGGATGTTCGGCATGGGTCGTCAGACGCCTGCCGGTTGCGCAGGAGTCAGGAGGCAACATACTGGTGCACATGGATCGCATCGTCGTGAGCGAGAGTGGACCCCTCGAAGGGGAGGTCCCAATCCACGGCGCCAAGAACTCGGTGCTGAAG
>JAGQSP010000391.1:0-971 GCA_020439485.1 Acidimicrobiales bacterium
GCGCTGGTCGAGACCACCAGGGTGTGGGCCCACTCGGCCGCCCGCATTGACCCCGCCTGGCTGGTCGAGGTCGGCGACCACATGGTGCGGCGGTCTTACGGCGACCCCTACTGGGACGCTGTTCGGGGCTCGGCCAGCGCCCTGGAAAGGGCGACCATCTTTGGGCTGACGATCCACGACAACAAGCCGGTCCAGTTGGGCCGCGTCGACCCCGACTTGGCCCGCGAGATGTTCATCCGCCACGCCCTGGTGGGCGGCGAGTGGCACCAACGCCACCATTTCGTGGCCCGCAACATGCAACGCATCCGCGAGGTTCTGGACCTAGAGGCCCGCAGCCGCCGAGGTGACCTGTTGGCCGGCGACGAGGATCTGGTCGATTGGTTCGCCCAGCGCATCCCCGAGCACATCACAACCGTCGCCCACTTCGACGCGTGGTGGCGCCGCCGTCGCAAGAAGTCTCCGCACCTGCTGGACCTCGACGTCGACGACCTGATCGACACGGCCGACGAACTGGATCAAGACGACTTCCCCTCGACCTGGCGACACGGCGACGCCGAACTGCCCATCGAATACGTCTTCGCCCCCGGGCTGCCAGACGACGGTGCAACCGTGGTGGTCGACGAAGCGTTGTTGAGCGCCCTCGACCCGGCCGAGTTCGAATGGCATGTGCCCGGGCGACGTCACGAGATAGTCACCCACCTGGTGCGGGCGCTGCCCAAGGAATGGCGCCGCCGCTTCGTGCCGGTGCCCGACACGGTCAACCAGCTGCTCGCCGACCTGGAAGCTCAACCCGGCGTGCGACTGGTCGACGCCGTGCGCCGCGAGCTGGGTCGTCGCGCCGGCGAACCGATTCCCGCAGACCTGTTGACCATGGATTCGGTGCCCGATCACCTGCGCATGCGATTCAGGGTGGTCGACGCCAAGAGCACAGAACTCGCATCCGGTCTCGACCTGGCGGCCCTGAAGGACGA
>JAGQSP010000391.1:1046-1742 GCA_020439485.1 Acidimicrobiales bacterium
TTCGGCGAGTTGCCACGCACGGTCGAGGTGGGCGACGCGGGCCGTTCTGCCACCGCCTATCCGACGGTGTTCGACGAGGGAGAGTCGGTCGGCGTGCGCTTGGTCGCCTCCGCCGGCGAGCAGGTCGACACCATGTGGCTGGGAATACGCCGCCTGCTGCGAATGAGGCTGCGCACCCCGGCCCGATCGGTTCGCCACCTGTTCACCCAGGACCTCAAGCTGGGTCTGGCCGTGGGTCCGCACCCATCGACCGAGGCCTGGTTCGAAGACTGTGTCGCTTGTGCACTCGATCATCTGATCGAGCAGACGGCTCTGCCGTGGACCGACAGCGACTATCGACAGCTGGCATCCACCGTCGACGACCGGGCCACCGAAGTGATCGAGTCGGTCGTGCTCACGACCACCGCCATCCTGACGTCCAACCGCAGGCTTCGCGCTCGCATGGCCGACATGGCGACGTCTGAGGTCTATGCCCCAACCGTCGCCGACGCCACCGCCCAACTGGACCGTCTGGTCTACGACGGATTCATCGCCGGTGTGGGCCTGGCCCGGCTGGCCGACATCGGCCGATACCTCGACGCCATCGAGGTGAGGCTCGACCGCGTGCGCAACGACGTAGCCCGCGACCACCGAGCCCTGGTGGCATGCCGTCGCCTGGAAGCCCGCTGGGGCGAAATCGTCGGCTCCATCGGAATG
>JAGQSP010000391.1:1852-5257 GCA_020439485.1 Acidimicrobiales bacterium
GGCACTACTGACCTGAGCTGGTCGTTGTTGCCCGCATCTTTGCGACAACTTCGATCTGGAACGGCGACGCACGGCCGCTTGTCGCAAAGATGCGGGCGCGATCAGCCCCGAGACCTCCGCGGGCCAGAGCCCGACGGTCAGAGTTCGAGGGTCAGGTACAGACTGAAATCGGATTCCGTGTAGTCACCGAAGGGACCACAATCAGAGAACCCGAAGCTGTCGTACAGGTGGATGGCAGCGGCAAATGGCTCGCCTCTTCCCGTCTCGAGGCTCAGCCTCCGATAGCCGCGCCGGCGCGCTTCGGCGACGATGTGGGCCAGCACCGCTCGACCCACGCCCTTGCCCAGGTGCAGATCGTGTGTGCGCATCGACTTCAGCTCGCCGTGAGTCGCTTCGATCTCGTGGAGCGCGCCGCACCCCGCCAGCTCATTGCCGTCCCACACCGACCACACGGTCACCGATGGGTCCTTCAGCCGATCGATGTCGAAGAAGTGGCAGGCCCCCGGAGGTGACGCCTCCAACATGCCCTCCGCGTGGCACCGCAACAGATCGCGTATCGGTTCGCCCGACAGGTCGTCGATTCGAATATCGAACATCAGATCACCTCGTCCAGTGCGGCGATGACACGGTCGACCTCTTCCACCGTGTTGTAGTGCACCAGAGAAACACGAACCACGCCCTCGGCGAGGTCGATTCCCATCGCCTCTACCAGACGTCTGGCGTAGAAATCGCCATGTCCGACACCGATCGACCGAGCAGCCAAGTGTTCGACAACCACCGAAGGTGCCACCCTGCGTGGCACGAAGGCGATGGTGGGCGCACGCACGGTGTGATCGGTAGACGGCGAACCGACCAGGCGGACGTCGCTCTGGGCGAGGAAATCGAGCAACGGACCCATCAGCACCTGCTCGTGCGCCCCGAAGAGTTGGTAGACCGCTGCGATGCGCTCGAACGAACCGGCCGGCGCCGAGCCGCCCGGATGGTGGTGCTGGTAGAGATCGTCGTAGTAGTCGACCATGCCGGCCACGGCAGCAACCTGGGCATGATCGGGCCCGGCCGGAACCAGCCGCTTGGTCGCCAGGCCGCCGTTGAAGAAATGGCCCTGGTTCGACACACGGTCCAGCAAGTCGGGCCGGCAATACACCACACCCTGGTGGGGACCCCACGTCTTGTAGGTGCTGTAGAAGTACAGATCTACGTCGAGGTCGACCACGTCGATGGCGGCGTGAGGGGCATACGAAACCCCGTCGACGGCCACCAACGCACCCGCCGCGTGGGCCAGGTCGGCAACCTGGGCCACCGGATTGACGGTGGCTGCCAGGTTCGACGCGTGGGTGAAACACACCAGCCGCGTGCGGTCGGTCAACAACGCCTCCAGATCGGCGACGTCGAGCAGGCCAGTGTCAGGATCGACCGACCACTCGACCACCTCGATGCCGGTCTCGGACAAGCGGCGCCACGATCCGATGTTGGCCTCGTGATCCTGGTTGGTCACGATCACCCGGTCGCCGTCGTCGAACAGAGGTCGAAGGGCACGCGCCACCACATAGGTGTTCTGTGTCGTCGAAGGCCCTATCGACACCGAACCGGCCGGAGCGTTGAGGGTTGCCGAAACCGCCGCAAGGCCGCGGTCCATGGCGTCACCGGCCACCTTCGCCGGACCCGCAGGGCCATAGGGCTGCACCTTCGAAGACCGGTAGAAGCCGCACAAGATGTCGGCCACCCGGTCTGGAACGTAGCTGCCTCCTGCATTCTCGCAGTGAGCCCAACCGGCCAAAGCCGGATCTTCGAAGGCCGCGAACTGTGAACGTACGAAGTCGATGTCGAGCCGAAGCGAACTGTGCATCTCCGGCACGCTAGCTTCGGCTCCCGTGGACGCAGAGCTTTGCGCAATCGGAGACTTCGCCTGGGACGTGCTGATACGCACCAACACAGAGCTGCTGAAGGGCGGTGACACGTTCGGCGAGGTGATGTTGTTGCCAGGCGGCAGCGCCGCCAACGTGGCCGTGTGGGCTGCCCGGTGCGGCATGCCGACCCGGTTCGTGGGCAAGATCGGCCGCGATCGAATGGGCCAGATGGCCCACGAGAACCTCCAGCTCGAAGGCGTCAAGGCCTACCTGGTCGAGTCCGAAGCCCACTTCACCGGCTCGGTTGCCGTGTTCGTCGACCACACTGGCGAGCGTTCGATGGTGTCTGGCCATGGTGCCGACTTCTTCCTGCTGCCATCCGAGCTGCCCAAACCGATACTGCGGCAGGCGTCGCACCTGCACCTCACGGCCTGGTCGTTCTTCACAGACCCACCCCGTGAGGCGTCGCGCGAGGCTGCCAGGGTCGCCCAGCAGGCCGGGGCCACGCTGTCGTTCGACCCAGGCTCGTTCCAGATGATCGGCGAGATGGGTGTCGACCACTTCCTCGAAGTCACCACCGACCTGGGCATCGACATCTTCTTGCCCAACAAGGAAGAAGGCGCTGTGCTGACCGGCGAGTCAGAACCCACCGCCATCGCAGCCAGACTCGACGACCTGTACCCCAGCGCTCTCATCATCTTGAAGCTCGACGCCGACGGAGCGCTGGTGTACCAGAACGGCGAAGCCGCGCACATACCGCCCGCCACCAACAACCTGGTCGATGCGACGGGTGCGGGCGATTCGTTCGCCGGGGCGTTCCTGGCCCGCTACCTCGAGGGCAGGCCCGCTGTCGACGCCGCCGCCTACGCCACCAAGGTGGCTGCGTGGGTCATCGAACACACCGGCGCCCGACCAGATATCGATCGGCGTCTGGCGTCGTTCCTCTAGGCGCCGACCGGCGCCATGTCGAAGTCCGCGTACGACGACAACGCCACGAACGGGATGCCCCTACGCCGCAGTTCGCCGACGGCGACCTCGCCTCGGTTCAGCAGCGTGGCGGCACCAACAACCTCGGCTCCCGCAGCCTGAACCACGTCGATCGCCTTGAACATCGACCCACCAGTCGACACGACATCTTCGACAACCAGCACCCTCATTCCGGGCCCGACGTCGGCGCCTTCGATCTGGCGGCCGGTACCGCGGTCCTTGGGCTCCTTGCGCACGAAGAACCACGAACGATCGGTCACCATCGCCAACCCAACCGCCAGATGGTCGGCGCCCAGGGTCAACCCACCGGCAGCGTCGAAGGTGATGCCGGCACGCTCGCACAAGGCCGCCATGGCACGGCACGCGAGCCTCAGGTCGGGTGCGGCAGCAAGGCCGGCCTTGCCGTCGACGAAATGACGCGACATGGCGCCCGAGGCCAGCCTTATGGGCTCGTCAAAGACCCGCACCGCCTTGGCCCTCAACAACTCGACGGCTTCGGCAACCAACTGATCGACTTCGGACTCGTTCACGGCCAGCGATGCTAGCCGGGCCGCCTACTTGACGAGGCGGC
>JAGQSP010000392.1 GCA_020439485.1 Acidimicrobiales bacterium
TCGCGAGCCAGCAGCTTGCCCTTGTCGTGTTGGCGCTGCACCGCCCGCTCGGATCCGGCGTGGAGCGCCGCCTCACGACGCTCGGCCAACTCGGCTATTCGGCGTTCCATGTTGCTCGACACGGTGGTGGATCGTAGCCGTTCGACGAGACTCGCAGAATCTCGACTCAGACTCTGTGCCCGGCGACAGGCAATCGTCTTCGGTAACACTCGAACTGCAGCACGACGATGAGGCCGAGGACCAGCACCGCGTCGCCCATGCGGCTCGATTTCAGCAAAAGGTCAAACCGATGACTGATTGAGCTCCAAACGGTTACCTGCGGGATCGTCGAGAAACGCTTGACGGCCGGC
Source organism: Acidimicrobiales bacterium (assembly GCA_020439485.1). Classification (GTDB taxonomy): domain Bacteria; phylum Actinomycetota; class Acidimicrobiia; order Acidimicrobiales; family Poriferisodalaceae; genus JAAETH01. Next base: position 351 of record JAGQSP010000392.1, read on the forward strand.
TCCGGGGATGGGCACAGGGTCGCCGACCTGAACACCCCGGCCACGAAGTTGTGCCACTGCCGCTTCGACGTCATCGACAGCAAAGGCGAAGTGTTGTCCCTTGGGTGCAACCCACCCCTCGATCTGTATGAGATGAACCTGCACCCCGTTGGCCGCCTCGAACCATGCTCCGGGGAAACCGAAGTCGGGACGGTCGATTTGGCGCAACCCCAGCACTTCGGCGTAGAAACGACTGCAGGTGGCCGCATCGTCGACGTTGATAGAGACGTGGTGTATTCCCCCGAGCATGGCGCAACGCTACCCCTTGGTCCGGCTTGCCGCCCGCTGCGCGCGCTCGGCCAGCCCAGGCGCATCGAGAGCGGCGGCGAGTTCACCGAACTCGGGCCCAGCACCCCTCCAGCACATCTCGTCCACCGAGGCGCTGACCGGCGCATCGGTTTCGATCGTGGCGATGCGCCGAAACAACAGTGCCAGCTCGAAGTCTTGGGCCAACGTGGCGGCCAGTTTTGCGGCGCCGCGAACGTTGACGTCCCACTCGGCCGAGTCGAGGGGAATCTGTTCGATCTTGCCGTAGCGCGCCAGCACGGTCGCGGCCGACTTGGCCCCCCACCCCATCAGCCCAGGGAAACCGTCGGCGGAGTCGCCCACCAACGCCAGGTAGTCGGCGATCGACGCCGGTTCGACACCGAACTTGTCCTTGACGGCGGCCGCGTCGTAGACGACTCCCTTGCGCCTGTCGAGCTGGACCACCTTGCCCCCAACGCACTGGCCCAGATCCTTGTCTGGCGTGCAGATGAACACTCGATCGACTCGCTCGTCGGCCGACGCCATCGCGGCGGCCGCACCAAGTGCATCGTCGGCCTCGAACTCGACCATGGGCCATACCGTCACCCCCATGGCTCGAAGGGCTTCCTCGAGGGGATGAAACTGCTCGAGAATGGCTGCCTCCATCCCCGAGCTGTCCTTGTATCCGGCCCAAAGCTCGTTGCGGAAGCTCTCGACGACGTGGTCGGTTGCGACCCCTACGTGGGTCGCGCCGTCTTCGATCAATCCGAGGACACTGCCCAGCACACCGCGAATGGCACCGACCTCCCGACCGTCTCCGGTGACGTGTGAAGGCAGGGCGAAGTAATACCGGAAGAGCTCGTAGGTGCCATCGATGAGGTGAACGTCCATCAACCGATGCTTGCACGCACTGGCCATACGCGCTCGCAGAACCTCAACAACGACCGCCAACCCTCCGATCGGAGGGGGTGTCAGATCGTCGCCGACAGATATCGCTGACTCGCCAGTTGCGGTTGGTGCTGCCTCTGGTGATGTTGTGGATGGTCGGAGGCGCCGCCCTGGCCGTGGCCGGCCTGCAGACGGCAATCCCCCGCGAAGAGCTGTTCCTCGACACCACGGCCATATCGGGCCTTCCGTGGTATGCCGGCGTTCTGTCCAATGTCGGAATCCTCGCCTGGACTGTGGCTGCGGTGGCCGCACTCGGCGGAGGCTGGGTCTCGTTCCAGACCCTCAGGCCTTCGGCGGGGCGCTTCCTGACCGCGGGCGGGTTGGTGGCGTCGATACTGCTGCTTGACGACCTTCTGAGACTGCACTCGAGCGTCATACCCAAAGTGCTCGGAGTGCCGAAGGCGATCGCCATGCTGCTGGTGGTCGCCCCCGCCATCTTGTGGTTCCTGGGATTCATCGACGAGGTCTTGCGTACCCGGTGGTTGGTCCTGTTGGCCGCGCTGGGAGCCTTCTTCGGTTCGGTGGCAGCCGACCAGTTGCTTCCATCTGGGCCCAACACCTTGCTCATCGAGGACGGAGCCAAGTTGCTGGGCGTATTGGCCTGGAGCCTGTACTTCGTTCTGACGACCCGCGACATCGCAACGTCGACGATCAGGGCGGCAACCACGGTCGACCCGGTGACGAGATTCGCCACCGAAACAACAGGCGAAGCTCAGCGGGTCAGCCGTGCCGAAGCAGTTCGTTGATCGAGGTCTTCGATCGGGTCTGCTGGTCGACCGTCTTGACGATGACGGCGCATGACAACGACGGCCCCGGCGTGCCGTCCGCAAGCGAGCCTCCTGGCATCGAGCCAGGCACCACCACCGAGTAGGGCGGCACCTTGCCCGTGAACACTTCACCGCTGCTGCGATCGACGATCTTGGTGCTGGCCGACAAGAACACACCCATGGCCAGCACAGACCCCTCGCCGACGACCACGCCTTCTGCCACCTCCGAGCGCGCTCCGATGAAGCAGTTGTCCTCGACGATGACCGGCTGAGCCTGTAGCGGCTCGAGAACGCCGCCCAGGCCCACCCCGCCCGAGATGTGGCAGTTGGCACCGACCTGGGCGCACGAGCCCACCGTCGACCACGTGTCGATCATCGTGCCCGACCCGACATA
>JAGQSP010000393.1:0-1833 GCA_020439485.1 Acidimicrobiales bacterium
TCCATGTGTCGACCAAGGCCGATACCTACGATGTCGTCGTCGAGCGGTGGGGGGCCAGCAGAGTCGAGGTGTGGCGCCGCGAGGGCGTGTCGGGGCAGTTCCACCAACCGCCGGACGACGCCGATTCGATGGGTTGCCGGTGGCCGGTTGGTGTCGAGGTGCCTGTGGGTTCGGACTGGGCATCGGGTTTCTACCTGGTGACCCTGCGGGCCCACGGCGCGCCCGCGGGCCGCAACGTGGGTCACGCCGGTTTCGTGGTTCGCGCCGAAACCGGGCGCCGCGCCGAAGCGCTGTTGATCCTGGCCACCAACACCTGGAACGCCTACAACACCTGGGGTGGCAAGAGCCTGTATACGGGCGGCAACCAGGTGTCGTTCCGGCGGCCGTTCGGTCGCGGCATGTTGTGCAGACCCCAGGTCGATCGCACAGATCGCAAGGCCCGGCCCGTGCGATTCCGTGAACAGCCCGATGCCGGTGGGCACATCTTCCAGGAGTATCGAACCAGCAACGGTTACCCGTCGGCCATAGGTTCGGCGGGCTGGTTCACCCATGAACGGCGATTTGTGGAGTGGGCCGAGTCGGAGGGGTTCGAGTTCGACATGGCGGTGTCGTCCGACCTCGAGACCGTCGCCGACTTGCTCGACGGCTATCGGCTGGTGTTGTCGGTCGGCCACGACGAGTACTGGTCGGCCCAAGGGCGCGACGAAATCGATGCGCACATTGCCGCCGGAGGCAACTTCGCGAGCTTCTCCGGCAACACCATGTTCTGGCAGGTCAGGCTTACCGACCAGGCCGATCACATGATCTGCCACAAGTACACGGCTCCTGACACTGACCCCGTCGTCGCCGACGGTGACCCGACCGCCATGAGCGGCATGTGGTGCGACCCGCTGGTGGGCCGTCCCGAATGGACGACCCTGGGCGCCGGCTCGGCCTATGGCCTGTATCACCGCTTCGGAGACGCCACACCCAGGGGAGTGGGTGGCTTCGAGATCGTCGACCCCGATCACTGGATGTTGACCGGCACCGGCCTGCGCTATGGCGATGTGTTGGGCCGAGACGACGGGGTGGTCGGCTACGAGACGCTTGGGTGCCCGCTCCAGTTCGACGAGACCAACCGGCTGGTGGCGCGGGTCGACAGTGGCTGGCCGGCCGAGATCGAGATAGTGGGATTCACCCTGTCATCGAACCTGGCGGTGGGTGAGTATCCGGCTTCTGTGGCCGCGCTGAGCGATCAGGGCGACCTCGAGTTCATCTGCCGCAGGCTCGAGGGTGAAGCATCGGCAGAGGCCATGGCCAAGTGGCGTCGGGGCAACGCTGTGATGCTCGCGTGCCGACCCGCAGGACCATCCGGTGGTCAGGTGGCGACCGTGGGATCGACCGATTGGGTGTTCGGTCTGGCCGAAGACGCAATCGTCGCTCGCGTCACGGCCAACATCGTGGACTATCTGGCGACCTAGGCGTCGCTATGGCAGATCAACCGCGGGGTTGGTCGGCGACCGAAATGTCGAACGAGCCGGTCTGGAGATCGAGCGTGAGGACGCTGTCGTACACGTCACCGTTACTCGGGTCGGTCAGCACGCAGTCGAGGTCACCCGAGTCTGGGACGATGGTCGGGCCATCGCCGCAGTCGTAGTTCTCGGCGGGCAGGTCGGCTCCCACCTGTTCACCGAGAAGCCGTGCGGCGTCGGCCTCCAGCAAAGACAGGTTCTCTGGTGACACGACATTGGTGCTGACCAGATTCACCATCTCTTCGGCCTCGTCGATGGTGGCCTCGAAGTGGACCACACGACCGTCGGCGGCCAGGCCCTGGCACTCGAACACCGTGCCGTC
>JAGQSP010000393.1:1969-3308 GCA_020439485.1 Acidimicrobiales bacterium
AGGGCGACGATAGGAAGGATTTGTCGGGTCTTCATGGGTCGGGAATCCTAGTTTGGGCTGAGTCGATGGTCATGGGTTGGGTTGGTTGGCGATGTCTGCGCTGAAGTTGCCGGTCGCCAGATCGATGGCGACCACGACAGCGAATTCGTCTGCGGTGGCCGGGTCTGTGTAGGTGCACTCGACGTTGCCTTGGTCGGGGACGATCACCGATTCGGCGCAGGCGAAGTCGTCGGCGGTGTCGCCGTCTCGCAGACCGGCGAGTGCCTCCTCGATCACTGCTCCGGCGATGATGTTCCTGGGATCAGCGGTTACGTCGTCGGCTGCGACGTTCACGTCGAATCGCACCACCTCACCGGTATCGGTGGTGCCCGTGCAGTCGATCACGCTGCCCGGCTCGATGCGCTGCGAGGGGTCGATCCCCGGGCATTCGGCGGCGAGCCTCGCGCCGAGCAACTCGGCCCAGTCGCCCTCGATCAGGGCTATTGCCGCCTCGACAGGCGACGCAGCGAGTTCGGCCTGGCGGGGGTCGGGTCGATAGCTGGGTTCGAAGTTGTCGGCTCTGAAATCGAGGGTCAAGACGACGTCGATCACGTCACCTGTTGCAGGATCGGTCACCGCGCACACGAACTCGTTGCTGGGCGGAAGCATCACGGTGGCGTCGATACTGCAGTCGACCGGAGACTCCGAGGCCGAGATCGCCAGGTCGCGAACCACTGCAGAACCTGCGGCCTCTTGCAGAGTCTCGGCGGTTTCTGGTGTGACGAAGTTGAGCGGGTAGACCTCGATGACGCCGTCCTCGGCCCTCACCGCGTAGAACCGGAAGTCCTCGCCCGCGTCGTCGGTAGCCGAACAGTCGAATGTCTCGCCTACCGCTATCTCGCCGGGGTCATCGCAAGTGGCTTCAAGTGAGGCACCAATTTCGTCGGACCACTTCTCGTCGATGGTCGCCTCGGCTATCTCGGCCGGCGTCTGGGAACCACCGATGCTCACCGAGCAAGAGCCGAGCGTTGCGAGCAACGCCATGGCGACAGCGGTCTTGTAGAGCATGGGTGGCAACCTACTGCGGGCGCGTTAATGGCCCATTAACAGCACGGCACAGCGATGCTCAGAACAGGCGCAGGTGATCAGACTCGATGCCCCTGAGGGCGTCGTAGTCGAGGGTCACACAAACGATGCCCCTGGACTCGGCCAGCACCCTGGCTTGGGGCTTGATCTCCTGAGCGGCGAACACACCACGCACCGGCTTGAGTGTGCCGTCGCGGTCGAGGCGTTCCAGGTACCTGGTCAGCTGCTCGACCCCATCTATCTCGCCCCGGCGTTTGACCTCGACCGCTACCGC
>JAGQSP010000393.1:3406-4513 GCA_020439485.1 Acidimicrobiales bacterium
CAGTTCTTGAAGGTGGGCTTCGACGCCGTCCTTTTGCAGGCCGGGGTCTACTCCGAGTTCGTGCTGCGAATCTGCGAGAACCTCGTGGATGGTGATGCGCAGCGTCTCGCCCTTGGGGCTGGTGACCGTCCAGCCCTCGTCGTCGGTGACCAGGCGGTTGGGGGCGTTCATCCAGTTGAGCGGCTTGTAGGCACCGCCGTCGGCGTGCACGGCGACACAACCGTCGGCTTTCACCATCAGCAGGCGTACCGCCTCGGGCAGGTGGGCCTGAAGGCGACCGTCGTAGTCGACCGTGCAGCGGGCAATGACCAGGCGCATTCGTTCGAAACTAGCGGACCGCGTTCCCGGTGCCAGGCACCTGCGCCCGGCACCCGAAACGTCGGAATCAGTCGGGCGTGTAGTCGGTGCTGAACCAGCGCTCGGGGCGCATCGAGTAGATGGTGCCGCCGCCGGCGTTGGCGTCGGCGTACTGACGCCCCAACTCGGTGCCCAGGTACCGCGTGGCCATGGCCAGGGTGTCGTCGTAGGTGCCCTCGCGCTCTGACACGACTGGACCCTCGGCCATCACGTACTTGTACGGCAGCGCCTCTTGCTGGGCACATATCGAGAACCGGCCCGCCGCCGCGATGGCGCGCCCCTTGCGGCTCGACGCCGACATGATCACCGCCACCTCGCCACCCGGCTCATAGGAGTACCAAACGGGCACGGCCAAGGGCCCTCGATCGCCGTTGGGGTCGTCGATTGCGATGACCCCCACGTGCATCTCGGCAAGAAACGCCTGGCGTTCGGTTTCGTTCATCGGCCGCATCAGCGGCCCCCCATTCTCTTGATGATGATTTCGCGTCGGGCCCGTAGCTCGGCCCACGTCATTGATTCGACCTCGGACTCGACGCCCATGGACGCCTTCACCCCGGTCATGTCGATCATGTTCGGGTCGACGGCGATGCCGCTGTCGACCGCCAGCTTGGCGCCGTGACGCATGGCGAAGTGCATGGCGATCGACTGGATCTCGGCGATCAGGTCGATGTCGGGGGCCAGCCGTCCGATCATCGAAGACAGGAAGATCATGTTCTTGGTGAACAACATGAGCTCCTTGGGCAGTCGCGC
>JAGQSP010000037.1:0-4912 GCA_020439485.1 Acidimicrobiales bacterium
CCCACTTCATGGATGCGATGCGCACGCCGAAGCGCATGTGTTTGCGCAGGTCGAACTTGTCGGCGACATAGTTGAGATAGCGCAAGTTCTCGGGCTGGGGCGAGAACCGCTCCTTCCAGTGCCACTCGTCGAGCAACTCCTGAGAGAACGAGTAGCCATAGGTGTAGCTCTCGGAGTCGAACCTGCACCCCGGGTACCGATTGCGATACCAGGTGCCGCCCAGATCGGCTTCGGCTTCGAGCACCACGGCATCGAGCCCCATGTCGACGAGGCGCTTGATCTGATAGATGCCGGACACCCCGGCACCGATGACCACCACATCGTGCGTGGCCGCCTCGTGGTTTGTGGTCGCTGGGGATGTCTCAACATCGTCTTCGGGCATCAGGAAAGTCTGTCACGCACGCCGCGGTGGCATGCTGTTGGCATGGCTGACCCGCACCAAGACAAGCCCGTCGCACTGTCGATACTCGACCTGGCCATCGTCAACCGCGACGACTCGGTGGCGCAGGCCCTTGCCAACTGTGTCGAGGTTGCCCAGCTGGCCGAACGGCGCGGATACCGGCGAATCTGGTACGCCGAGCACCACAACATGTCGGCGATCGCTTCGTCGGCCACCAGCGTGCTGATCGCCCATGTGGCCTCGCGGACCTCGACCATCACGCTTGGTTCGGGTGGGGTGATGCTGCCCAACCATTCTCCGCTGGTCATAGCCGAGCAGTTCGGAACCCTGGCCGAGCTGCATCCGGGCCGCATCGACCTGGGCCTGGGACGGGCGCCTGGCACCGACCAGGTCACCATGCGGGCCATGCGGGTCGATCCTCGCGCCTCAGACCACTTCCCCCAGGACGTGCTCGAGCTGCAGGCCTATCTTCAGGGCCGGTCGAAGGTGGCGGGGGTGCAGGCCGTTCCCGGCTCTGGCACCAACGTTCCGCTGTACATACTGGGCTCGTCGCTGTTCGGGGCGCAGCTGGCCGCAAAGCTGGGGCTGCCCTACGGGTTCGCGTCGCACTTCGCACCCGGCCAGCTGTTCGAGGCCGTGGCGCTATACCGAGACCGTTTCGAGCCGTCAGAGCAGCTCGCCGAGCCCTATGTCTTGGCGGGGGTCAACGTGATAGCCGCCGAAACCCAGGCCGATGCCGAGCGCCAGCGCCTGGATGTCAGCCGCCGCCGGGTGGCCCGCTTCCTGCGCGTGCCCCGCGAGCTCACCGACGAAGAGGCCGACCAGGTGTTGGCCTCGCCCCAGGGCCAACACATCGCACACATGATGCACTTCACCGCAGCGGGCGACCCCGACCATGTCGATTCGTACCTGGCCGACTTCGCCCAGCGCGCCCAGGCCGACGAGCTGATAACCGTGCACCCGTCGCCCACCCTCGCCGAGAGGCTGCGTTCCATCGAGTTGCTCGCCGACGTGCGTCTCCCCACCCCACCGAACTGTCTGTCCCCAGCGCCCCTATAGGGGCTCAGGCCAGGGTGGCTTCGACGAAAAGGCTCATCGAGCGCATCGCCTCGGCGTGCGACAGGTCGCCCCAGGTGAACTTGCACAGCATCAGGTCGGCGTTCGACTCGGCCTCGAAGCGTTCGACGAATCGGGCGACGGTTGCGGGCGAACCGGCGATGACCGAGTTGCGCTGGAGTGCGACATCGACATCGCCACCACAGGTCGGATCGTTGGGAACGGCCAAACCCCACCTGCGAAACAGCGGGGTCAGGTTCTCGGTGAACCGCGCCCACGCCGAACGCACCCGGCTCAGCGCTTCGTCGTCTGTCTCGCACACCAGAAACGTGTAGGTGCCGGCCACCTGACCCCGGCCCGTCGACGCCTGGTCGCAGAGCGACCGGTACAGCTCGACCTGGCTTGCCACGTGTGAAGGAGGGCCGCCCGTGACCGTGTTCATGCCCCGCTGTGCTGCGGCACGAACGTTGCCCGGATACCAGAACGGTGGATGCGGCCGCTGAACCGGGCGCACCGTCACGGGCATGCCGTCGAACCGGTCGTGAACACCGTGGTGGTCGACCGTGTCGCTGGTCAGAGCCTTGACCAACACGTCGAAGGCCTCGTCTCGCCTGGCACCCCCCTGGTCGGGGTCGAGACCCCACAGCTCGTGCTCGGGCGAGCTGATTCCCTTCCCGATGCCCACCTCGAGGCGCCCGTCGCACAGGTTGTCGAGCATTGCGATGTGTTCTGCCAGACGTAGCGGGTGGTGGAACGGCAGCAGATACACCAGCGACCCCAGCCGCATCCGCTCGGTGTGCTGGGAAGCGGCCGCGAGAAATGTCCCAGAGTCGGGGGCCGCGTCCAACCCGATGCCGTGATGTTCGCTCTTGAAGTAACACCAGAACCCGGCCTCGTCGAGCGCTCGGATGTATTCCATCCGGTCGCGGTACTGCCGGCTCAGCGACACATCGCGGTCCAGCTCCACCTGATCAAAAACGGCGAATCGCACCTGACCCCCTCCCGAGGCTGCCAGTGTCGCACGTCTGGTCAGCTGCGACACTGGTCGTATGACGGTCACAGAGAACGCACCATCACCCGACGCGCCCCGGTGGGATGTCAGCAAGTACTTCCCCGGTGTCGACAGCCGCGAGTACACCGACGCCGAGGAGCAGATCGGGGCTCGGGTGGGTCGGCTGGCAGCGCTGTACGACCGCCACGACGTCAGGCGCGGATCGCTGCCCGACGACCCGGCAACCGCCATCGACGAGGTGCTGGCCGACACCAACGAGGTGCTCGGCCAACTGGGACAGATGCGCGCCTATCTGAACGCATTCGTCAGCACCGACAGCACCGACTCGGTGGCCCAGGCGGCGATGTCGCGCCTCGAACGGGTGATGGTCGACCTGTCGAACCTGACCACACGTTTCGACGCATGGACCGAGGGCCTAGACGTCGACGAGCTGATCGCCGCCAGCGACGCCGCGGCCGCCCACGAGTGGCCTTTGCGCAAGGGTCTGGTTCGCGCCGAACACCAGATGAGCGAGGCCGAAGAAGAACTGGCCGCCCTGATGTCGGTCACGGGATCTTCGGCCTGGTCGCGGCTGTACGGCGACGTGTCGTCGTCGATCCGTGCGGTGGTCGACCTGCCCGACGGGCCACAGTCGCTGCCCATCTTCGCCATCAGGGGTCTGGCGACCAACCCCGACACCGCAGTGCGCCAAGCCGCTTATGCCGCCGAGCTTGGAGCCTGGGAGCAACACTCGATTCCGATCGCGGCCGCGCTCAACGCCATCAAGGGCGAACAGCAGGAGCTGGCGCTGCGAAGGGGATGGCCCTCGGTGCTGGCGGCCCAGGTGTTCGGGCAGGCCGTCGACCAGGACACGCTGGCGGCACTGCAATCGGCCATGGTCGCATCGTTCCCCGACTTCCGCCGATATCTGCGAACCAAGTCTGGGCTGCTCGGCCACGACGGCGGCCTGCCGTGGTACGACCTGTTCGCCCCCGTCGGTGAGGCCGCGGCGGTCGACTGGTCAGAGGCCGTCGAGCGGGTCTACGACGCCTTCGGCTCGTATTCGACCTCGCTGCGGGGCTTGGCCGAGCGTGCCGTCGGCGAGCGGTGGATCGACGTCGCACCTCGCGCCGGCAAGCGGGGCGGGGCGTTCTGCATGCCCATGGGCGACGGCGACAGCCGGGTGTTGTTGAACTTCGACGGCAGCGCGGACGGGGTCATGACCCTGGCACACGAGCTGGGCCACGCCTACCACAACGTCCAGTTGGGCGAACGCACACCCATCCAGCGAGGCACACCGTCGACGCTGGCCGAGACGGCGTCGATCTTTTGCGAAACCCTGATGGTGCATCACGGCCTCGAAGCCCTCGAAGGCGCCCAGCGCCTGGCACTGCTGGACATCGATCTGTCCGGCACCACCCAGGTCATCGTCGACATTCACAGTCGGTTCCTGTTCGAGTCGTCGGTATTCGAACGGCGACGCAAGTCGACCTTGTCGGTTGGCGAGCTGTGCGAGCTGATGGCCGACGCTCAGCAGGCGACCTATGGCGAGGGCCTGCACGAAGACGTGCGCCATCGATGGATGTGGGCGGCCAAGCCGCACTACTACGGCAGCGTGTTCTACAACTGGCCGTACGCGTTTGGACTGCTGTTCGGCCTGGGCCTGTACGCCCGCTTCATGGACGATCCCGAAGCCTTCCGCGGCGCCTACGACGACCTGTTGTCGTCTACCGGGTTGGCCCCCGCCGCCGAATTGGGCGCCCGGTTCGGCATCGACGTGCGCGACGAGGCCTTCTGGTCGGCAGGGCTGGACGTCGTGCGAGCGCGCATCGACGACTATTCGGCCTTGGCCGACGACACCGCAATCGCTGGTTCGTAGGCGGTCGGCGGTTGGCCCTCGACCAGTGTCCTGCGCATCCGGCGCACTCCCGGCCAAGGGTCGATGATGAGTCGGTGAAACGTCGCCGCCTGGTCGTAGAACACCACGTCGCCTTCTTGCCAACGCCAACGGCAGGTGAAATTCAGGCTGGTCGAGCGTTCGACCAGCTCGGCCATCAGCCGGGAAGGGTCGGAGCCCTCGAAGCCGACCAACTCGGCCTGGGTATCTAGCGTGTACACGCTGGGCTTGCCCGTTCGGGGGTGGGCTCTGACGACCGGGTGGGTGTTTCCGACACACACTCGTTTCCAGAGCGCCCTCAACATCGGGTCGCCGCCGGCATAGCGATCCAGGAAGAACTCTCCGATCGAGTGGTTCACCCCAACTCCGTCCAGATCTGCGCGAATCCGGTCCGGAAGCCTTTCGTAGGCGAGCTGGAGGTTCAGCCACATGGTGTCGCCGCCGTAGGAGGGCACCTCGATCGCGTTCAGGATGCCGATCGAGGGCGGAGAAGGAAGGTACGGGAAGTCGACATGCCAACTGTCGGTACCGAGAGGCTCGTCGCTGGTCGCCTCCACGGTTACTGGTT
>JAGQSP010000037.1:5098-14528 GCA_020439485.1 Acidimicrobiales bacterium
CCACTACTCCGAGGGCAGCGGACATGTGGTCTACGACTCGCACGGTGACCAAAGATAGTGAGTGCGCGATACTCGGCGCCTGTGCGGGTGTCGATCCTTGTGGCCACGAGAAGCCGGCCATCCGAGCTGAGACGCCTGTTGGAGTCGCTCGCCAGGCTCAAGTTCAGGCAGCTCGACGACGACCGGGCCATCGCCGATGTGGTCATCGTCGACAACGCAAGCCCGCCCGAGGGCTACGACTCCGACGAGTTGTCTTCGATATGCGGGCTCGACGTGAGGGTGGTGCACGAGTCGCGCACCGGCATTCCCTTCGCCCGAAACACCGCCATTCGGAACCGAAACCGCGAGGCCGACGCTGTGGTGTTCATCGACGATGACGTGACCGCCACACCTTCCTGGCTCGAGCAGCTCATCATCGCGGCGGAACAGCACGACGCGGACTTCGTCTCTGGCCCATCGCTTCCGCGAATCCCGCCGGGGGCTTCGCCGAGAGCGAGGGCGATCCTGAGCACACTTCGCAGTGCCCGACCTGCCGACGGCACCCTTCTGGAACATGCGGCAACCGGCAACCTGTTGATCAACACGAGCTGGCTCGACCGACAAGAGACTTGGTTGGACGAGTCGTTCGGCACCGCCGGTGGTTCCGACATCGAATGGACGGCACGCTCGGTCGAGCAGGGTGCCAGATTGATCCACGCCGATCGTGCCGTCACGTGGCACTGGCTGAGCGAGGAACGAGCATCGCTTCGATGGCTGGTGCAGCGCGGCTACCGCGTTGGTTTCGGTCAGGCCGAGCGAGCGCGCGACGCAGGTACGAAACGCAGCCGCCTCGTGCGCAGCACGTTCAAGGAACTCGGACGCGTCGTGCTGGTGTGGATTCGGGCGGTGCTGGGACGCGATAGCGAACTCAGGTATGCCGCAGAGCACAGAGTGCCGTGGATCTCGGGGTGGCTGGCATGTGCCGTCGGCCTGCCCCGCCCGAAGGTGTACCGCAAGGTGACCTCTGACAACTCCGGAATGTAACTTGGCCTCCTCGATGCCGTCAGGATCATGACAGCGCACCACAACCAGGAGCCACGATGTCAGCCAAAGACGAAGACATGGAAAAGGCCCTCGCCACACCACTGGGTCGAGCGTTCAAGCGTCTGCTCGAAGACGAAGAGTTCGCCTCGAAGGTGATCGAATCGCCCGACGCCGTGGCCACCGAATATGGCCTCGACGCCGACGACATGGAGGCGCTCGTGGGCGATGCCCACTCTCTGGAGGGCGAGGTGTCGGGCTTCTCGTTCGGCAAGGTAGGCAGCTTTGGCAACCCTCTCGACCTGAGCGGCGGTTTGCTCACACCCGGCCGCCTTGGGATGCCTCGGCGTGGTTGGACCGGATGCCTCACAATGACCTGACGCTCGCTGTTTGCACACGCGAGCGCCCAGCCGAGTTGGCGCGTCTGCTCGACTCGGTGGGTCGTTCCAAGTTCCGGTCGATCGAGCGGCCGAGCGTCGACGTGTTGGTGGTCGACAACACGCCTGGCGGCAGCTCTCTCGACGCGGCCGAACTGAGCCGACGCTGCGGCTGGCCGGTCAGAGTCGTCGAGGAGGGTCGCACCGGTGTCGCTTTCGCGCGAAACACCGTCATCGCCGAACGCGACCCGTGTGCCAAATATCTGCTGTGCGTCGATGACGACCAAGTGGTCACGCCGTCATGGCTCGAGTCTCATCTGAAGCTCGCCGCAAAGTCGAGGGCTCCGATCCTCACCGGGCCCGTGCTGGTGCGGATCCCCGACACAGCGCCGGCATGGGCTCGGGTCATCTGGCAGCAGATCCCTCGGCACCCGACCGGCACAGACATGCCTTCGTTCCTCGGAGGCAACGTCTGCTTTCGCTCGAGCATCTTCGACGAGTGCTCCGAGCGCTACGACGAGTCGCAGGCAACGGCTACCGCCGACGATGCCGACCTCGGACGCCGCCTGCGCATGGCCGGCTACGACATCGAGTGGAACGACCGCGCCATCGCCTGGGAGGTGGTGCCGCAGGCCAGGCTGAGGCTCAGGTGGTTCATCGAGCGCTACCTCTCGTTCGGTGGATTCGAGGCGATGTGGACCCGTCGCCACCGGGGCCGCCGAGCCCTCGCGGCTCAGCTCCCGAGCCAGGCTCGAAGCTTCGTTCGTGGGGTGACTGTCGCCTTCGCCTCACTGCTCCCCAAACAGTCGCCGCAACAGCGCGCCGAGCGACAGGCCGAGGCCATTGCCACCGCTGTTGCACCCATCGGATGGGTCGGTGGGGTGTTCGGGTTTCGGCTCCAGGACTATCGACGCGTCACTTCGGAGTCGTCGCCATGATGCGGGCCGTCGTGACGGGAGGCGCGGGCCACATCGGTTCGCACGTGGTCGATGAGCTGGTTGCCGCCGGCTACTCGGTGACCGTTGTCGACGACCTGTCGAACGGGTCGCTCGACAACCTCGCCCACCATGGCGACAACGTCACGTTCACGAAGGGTACGGTCGCCGACGCCGACCTGGTGGCACACGTCACCGCAGGGGCCGACGTCGTGTTCCACCTGGCGTCAGCGGTGGGCGTGCAGCGCGTCCTGAACGACCCCACCGGCGCGGCAGCAATCATCCTCGACGGCACACGTGCCGTGGTTGACGCCTGCGCCCGCAACGACACTCGCCTCGTGTTTGCCTCGAGCAGCGAGGTCTACGGCAACTCGCGCGGCAAACCGATGGACGAGGAAGACGACCTGGCCATAGGTCCACCCACCTCGCCCCGATGGAGCTATGCCCTGGCCAAAGCTCTGGGCGAACAGTTCGTTCTCGACGCGGCCACCCGAGGGATGCCTGCCACGATCTTGCGCTATTTCAACAGCTACGGCCCCAGAGCCCACCGGGGACCTGGCGCTTCTGTGGTCGCCCGCTTCATCGACCAGGCGCTGGCCGGAGGTCCGGTGACCATCTATGGCGATGGTTCGCAGGTCCGGTCGTTCACCCATGTTGGCGATCTGGCCCGCCTCACCGCCCTTGCAGGGTCACACCCGGCCGCGGTCGGCGAGGTGTTCAACGCCGGCAACCGCGAACCGACGACCATCGCCGATCTGGCCACTCTGACCGCAGAGCTGGTCGCCGATCTGACCAGTACGCCAGCGGTCGATGTCGTTGCAACCGACCCACAGCAGATACACGGGTGGCGCTTCGTCGAGCCACACCGGCGCGTCCCGCGCACCGACAGGGCCATGTCGAAGCTGCAATGGTGCCCGGTGACGTCGATCGCCGATGGGTTGCGCTCGACTATCGCCTGGCACCTCGCCAACCCGATTATCGAGTGACCAGCGGCGAGTCGAGGCGGCGCGACACAGCAGCACGCACCTGATCGTCGAAACTGCGAACATGGCGCTCGATCAAGTCGGCCGCTGCGTCGCCGTCGCCGCGCCGCAATGCGTCGAGGATCTGGGCGTGCTCTTCCACCGCCTCGCGGGTGTCGGCGACGTCGGACAGGTACAGGTGCCACACGCGGTCGCTGTGGGCGTAGAGAGTGTCGAGACTGTCTGTGAGGAACCGGTTGCCTGCTGCAGCCCACGTGATCTCGTGACAGCGACGGTCGACCGCAAGCAGTTCCTCGTCGTCGTCCGACGTCGCCGACGAGGTGATCAGCTCTTGCATGGCTTCCCAGTGCTCGGGTTTGCCCCGTAGAGCTGCCAGCCTCGCCGCGTAGGGCTCCATGACCGCTCGGGTCTCGTACAACAGGGACAGGTCTTCGACGTCGACGCGGCTGACCAGCATTCCACGGCGTGGAATGACCGTGACGAACTGGTCGCGGGCCAGCCTCTGCAAGGCTTCGCGCACAGGGGTGCGGCCGATGCCCAACTGCTGCTGGAGCGTGTCGTCTCGGAGCACGTCGCCCGGCGCGTACTCGAGGCGGACGATCATCCGGCGGATTCCGTCGTAGGCCTGTTCACTCAAGGAGGTCATGTGATAGCTTCATGATATATCACGGATCAGCCACCACCCATCCAATCGGGGGTCTCAATGAGCGAAGTTCCTTCCTCGGCGCGCTGCGTCATCATCGGCGCCGGCATCGTCGGCAACTGCCTGGCCGGTCACCTGGCCCGCCTGGGCTGGACCGACATGGTCTTGCTCGACAAGGGTCCCCTGCCCAACCCGGGCGGGTCCACCGGCCACGCATCCAACTTCATCTTCCCTGTCGATCACAACAAGGAGATGGCGCTGCTGGGCGTGCAGTCGGCCAACCAGTACCGCGACGCCGATCGCTCGGTCGACTGCGGCGGCATCGAGGTCGCCCGCACCCAGGAGCGCATGAACGAGCTTCAGCGCCGCATGACCAGCGCCACCGCCTGGGGTGTCGAGGCCAAGCTCCTGACCCCCACCGAGGTCAAGGAGCTGGTGCCGTTCATCGACGAGGAAGTCATCTTGGGCGGGTTCTACTGCCCCTCGGTTTCCGTGGTCGACTCGCTCGACACCGGCACCCTGTTCCGCAACGAGGCCATCGAGAAGGCCGGCTTGCAGGTGTTCGCCAACACCGAGGTTCTCGACATCGAAACCGTCGACGAGCCCGCGACCGGCCGCAAGAAGGTGTCGGCCGTGGTCACCGACAAGGGCCGCATCGAGGCCGAATACGTGGTGATCGCCTCTGGTGTGTGGTCTAACCGGGTCGCCAACATGGCAGGCGCCACCATCCCACTGGTGCCCGCAGTTCACCAGATGGCCGACGTGGGCCCCATCGATGTGCTGGTCGAGACCAACTCCGAGATCGGCTACCCGATCATCCGCGACATGGACACGTTCTGCTACGAGCGCCAGTCGGCGGGGTCGATGGAGGTCGGGTCGTACGCCCACCGGCCGATCCTGCACCACCCCGACACCATCCCCTCCAACGATGAGGCCGCACTGTCGCCCACCGAGATGCCGTTCACCCAGGACGACTTCGACCCCCAGATGGAACAGGCCATCGAGCTGATGGACATGCTGGGCGACGCCGAGATCAAGTACGCCATCAACGGGTTGCTGTCGCTGACCCCAGACGCCATGCCCTGCCTGGGCGAAACCGTCGAGGTCGCCAACCTGTGGTCGGCGGCCGCGGTGTGGGTGAAGGAAGGGCCGGGCATGGCCCAGGTGGTGGCCGAGTGGATGACCTACGGCTATCCCCGCGTCATCGACGCCCACGGCGCCGACATCGCACGCTTCTACCCACAAGAGCGCGGCGACGATCACATCTGGGCGCGAGCAGAGGAACACTTCAACAAGACCTACGGCATCGTCCACCCGGCCGAGCAGTGGGCCAGCAGGCGCAACCTCGAGGTATCGCCCTTCTACAGCCGCCAGCAGGAGTTGGACGCGTTCTTCTTCCAGGCCCGCACCTGGGAGCGCCCCCAGTGGTACGGGTCCAACGCCGACCTGGCCGAGCGCTACGGCATCACCGAACGCGAGGTCGAGTGGGACAACCGCTGGTGGAGCCCCATCACAGCGGGCGAACACCTGAACATGCGCGAGAACTGCGGCATGGTCGATCTGTCGGCGTTCCAGATCATCGACCTGTCTGGGCCCGGCGCGGTCGAGTTCGCCGACCGCCTGGCGGTCAACAAGATCGGCCCGGTCGGGCGGGCCACCTATACCCCATGGCTGACACCAGACGGCGGCTTCCACTCCGACCTCACCATGCAGCGCATCGCCGAAGATACCGTGCGGGTCGTCACGGGTGTGTTCGACGGCGGGCGCGACATGCACTGGATTCGCACGTACATGCCTCGCGACGGCTCGGTGACGGTCACCGACCGCACCCACCAGGTGTCGACCATCGGCCTGTGGGGGCCCAACGCACCGGCGGTGCTGGCCACCCTGACCGACCAAGACCTCAGCCACGCCGGCTCGCCCTACGGAGCCATGGTCGACTGCACGCTGCGCTGCGGCGATGTCGACGTCGACGGTTATCTCTTCCGCATCTCGTACGTGGGCGACACTGGCTGGGAGATCTATCTGCCCTGGGATCAGGCGCTCCTGGTCTGGGATGCGCTGATGGCCAACGGCCGCGACCAATACGGCCTGCGCCCCACCGGCGGCGGTGTCTATGGCAGCTCGGGCCGCATCGAGAAGGGCTATCGCCTGCAGGGTGCCGAACTGGAGAGCGAGTACAACCCGCTCGAGGCCGGTCTGGCCCGGCCCAAGGTCAAGTCGGCGGACTTCATCGGCAAGGAGGCCTATCTTGCCGCCCGCGCCGCCGGCGAGCCCGAGGTGCTCATGAGCTGCCTGACGGTCGAGGACGCAACCGACTCTTCGGGCCGCACCCGCTGGCTTCAGGGCGGCAACGAACCGATCCTCACCCTCGACGGACAGCCAATCCGCGATTCGCACGGCAGGGTCTCGCGCGTCACCTCGGCCACCTATGGCCCGTCGGTTGGCAAGCAGATCGTCATGGCGTATCTGCCCCGCGAGCTGGCCGTGCCAGGCACCGACCTGCAGGTCATGTACATGAACGAGCTGTTCCCCGTGAAGGTCGTGGGCCAGGACGGCCCGTTCGACCCCGACGATTCGCGGCTCAAGTCGTGAGGGTTCTGGTCTGCGTCAAGCGGGTGCCCGCGCCGGGCGCCAAGATCAACATCACCGCCGACGGCCAGGCCGTCGACGCCACCAACCTCGGCTTCACCACCAGCCCGCACGAAGAGTGTGCGGTGGAGGCGGCGGCCCAGCTGATCGACCAGCACGGTGGCGAGGCGATGGTGCTGACCTTGGGCCCCGCCGAGGCCGAAGAGCAGCTTCGCTACGCCGCCAGCGTTGGCATGCACAGCGGCGTGCTGTTGGTCACCGACGGCACCGAATGGGACCCTCAGCGCACGGCAGCCGCCATTGCGGCGGCGATTGAACAGCTCGAATCCGAAGGCGGCGCCTTCGATCTGGTGTTGTTCGGCAACGAGTCGGCCGACAGCGGCGGCTTCCAGGTCGGCATCAGGGTGGCGCACGCGCTGGGTCGCCCGATGGTCAACGGCGCCAAGGGTCTGGCGGTCGACGACGGCAGCGTCCACGTCGAACGCGAGGCCGATGCAGGTCGCGAGACCTACAGCCTGCCGCTGCCCGCAGTGGTGGGCATCAAGGAGGGCATCAACCTGCCCCGCTACCCCACCATGCGCGGCCGACTCGCATCGAAGAAGGCCGAGGTCAAGGTCATGCAGCCCAGCGCCCAACCGGGCGGCCTGTCGCTGGTGACCCTGGTGCGGCCACCCGAGCGCGCCTCGCAAACCGTCGTCCTCGGTCACGGGCCCGAGGCCGCAGCAGCCGTGGTCGACCTGCTCGAAGAGATCGGGGTCATGTCGTGAGCCACACCCTCGTATTGATCGAACACGACCGCGGCACACTGTCGCCTGCTGCGCTGGAGGCCCTAACGTTCGCCCGCACGCTCGGCCAACCGGTCGAGGCCCTCACCATCGGCGCCAACGCCGACGGGTTGGCAACCCACCTGGCAGCCTTCGGCGTCACCAGGGTGCTGCAGGCCCACCACGACATGCTCACCGACTATGGACCAGAGGCGTGGGGCGCAGTGGTCGCTCATGCCGTAGCCCACACATCACCTGCTGTGGTGGTCGCCACCGGCACCGATCGCGGCAACGAGGTGTTGGCCCATGCGGCGGCCCGGCTCGACCTTCCCTTTGCCGCCAACGTCACTTCCGTCGATGGCGCCGAAATCACCAGGGTGCGTTGGGGCGGTTCGTTGCTAGAGAACGCAAGGCTCGACGCCCAGGTCGGGTTGTTGACGGTGGCCCACCACAGCGTCGACGCGGCACCCGCAGACGAGCCCGGTGCGGCCGAACCCGTCGAGCTTGCCGTCGACCTCGACCCGCACCTGGCCCGTTCCATGGTCAGCGGCCGAGTCGAACGGGCCGCGGGCGTAACCCTGGCGACAGCCCCCGTCGTCGTAGGTGGCGGCCGCGGTGTGGGCAGCGAAGAGGCGTTTGCGCCGCTCGAGGAACTGGCAGCCGAGCTCGGAGGTGTTGTGGGCTGCTCTAGGGCGGTCACCAACAACGGCTGGCGCAACCACACCGATCAGGTCGGCCAGACCGGCACCCGCATCGCGCCCGACGTCTATCTGGCCTGCGGCATCTCTGGCGCCATCCAGCACTGGGTTGGTGCAGCTGCCAGCAAGAACATCATCGCCGTCAACACCGACCCGCAGGCCAACATGGTCACCAGGGCCGGCTACGCGGTGATCGGCGACCTGCACGAGGTTGTGCCTGCCATCACGGCCGAGATCCGGCGTCGCCGGGGCTGATCGGCCCCGCGACGCGAGCGATCAGGCCGCCACGGCAATGGCCGCCTGCCACCGTGCGGTGTCGGCCACAGAGTTGAACGTAAACGAGTGCAGCGCCTCTATACCCAGGCGCTGGGCGTCGTCGGCGAACTCGGCCACCAGGTCGGTTGGGTCATAACCGCCGGGCGACATCAGGCGCATCACCGTCGAGCGGTTCTTGCTGACATAACGCAAAGACGCCCCGATACCGATGCGGGTGCCCACTTTCAGCAGGCGCGCCCTGTCGACCACACCGGGCACACCCAACCGCACAGGCAGGGTCATGCCGGCGGCCCGAATGCCCTGCAGCCAGGCGCGCACGCGGGTGGCGTCGAAACACATCTGGGTCGAGATCCAGCCGTCGAGCCCAGCCGAGCGCAACAGCGCCTGTTTGGCGAAGAGCTGCTGTTCGAGCGCTTGGTCGTCGATGGCCGGATGCCCGTCGGGATAGCCGGCGATACCGATGCGATCGACGCCGGGTTCGGCGGCGATCAGGTCGGCCATGAACTGGGCCGCGCCCTCATATGGCCCCGCCGGTTCTGGGGCATCGCCGGCAATGACGAACACCTCTCGAATCTGGTGTTGACGCAGCCACGATGCTGTCTGCTCTACTGCGTCGGCGTCGGCGACCGTGCGGGCCGCCAGATGAGGGATGGGCTGGTGGCCTAGGTCGATCAGGCGGCTGCAATAGTCGAGCGTCGCTGGTATTCCGGCCGCAGGTGAGCAGGTGACCGACACCGGCGCGCCCGCGGGCAGCTCCGCGATGGCGGCCTCTATCGATCGCATCGGCACCAGCTCATAGTGCAGTCGGGCCACCAGGTCGGCCACGGCCTGGTGGTGTCGCTCGGGCGCTGAAGACCGGGCTCGTGCCCGTACGGCGAGCCTCACCGGGCTTCTGCCAGCTCTGTGCGTCGACGCACGACGAACTCGGTCAGCTCGTCGGCGATGGCGTCGTCTATCGGCGGCGCCTCATATGCAGCCAGCTCGCGCTGCCACATCTCGTTGGCACGCTGGGCGGCGTCTCTGCTGCCCTCTTCCGACCATTGCTCGTAGCTGGCGTTGTCTGCGGTGAGCGCCCTGTAGAACGCGGTCTCGAAGTTGGCCAGGGTGTGCTGGGTGCCCAAGTGGTGCTCGCCCGGGGTGTG
>JAGQSP010000394.1 GCA_020439485.1 Acidimicrobiales bacterium
CTCGATGAATCGACCTTGGCCTGCGAGGACAGAATGCGCTGGGTCAGCTCGAGGTGGCCCATCTCGAGGGAGAAGAACAACACCGGCTTTTGGGCGACCATCGCAGCGTGGGTTGTGAGCCCCAGTGAAAACGCGGTCTTGCCCATGGCTGGGCGGGCACCCACCACTATCAACGCGCTGGGCTGCAGACCCGACAGAACCTCGTCGAGATCGTGATAGCCGGTGGGTATGCCCGTGATGGCATCACCACGCTCGTACAGGTCCTCGAGTCGATCGAGGTTGTCTGAAAGCAGGTCGCGAATGGGTCTGGTCGTGTCGGTGACGCGCCGTTGCGCCACCTGGAACATCTTGGCCTCGGCCTCGTCGATGGCCTTGGTCACGTCGTCTGGCAACGAATAGCCGACTTCGATGATCTCGCCCGCGGCCGCAATCAGACGACGCAGGAGCGCCCGTTCCTCGATGATGGTTGCGTAGCGGGCAGCGTTGGAGGTGGCGGGTGTCGTCGATTCGAGATCGACCAGTGTCTGCAGGCCACCTGCGGCCTCGAGCAGACCCGAACGCTCGAGTTCCTCGGCGACCGTGACCGGATCGGCCGGGTGCCCCGAGCTGTACAAGCTGGCGATCGCGTCGAAGATGTGCTGGTGAGCGGGCAGATAGAAGTCGCCCGCGTCGAGGGCTTCAACCGCCGGGCCGATCGCATCGCGCGACAGCAGCATCGCGCCCAACAAGGACCTCTCGGCCTCGAGATTGTGCGGGGCGCGACGTACCGAATCGGAGACAGGGCTCCTTGGTGCTGCGTCGTCGATCATCACTGACGATCCTCCCTCGCGCGGCCTGTGGTCGGCTAGACCCAAAACCTGTGGTTAAAGGTCACCAGACCATGGGGAATAAAGGGTTTCCCCTGTGGACAAAGTGTGGGAAACGGGCTCCACCAAAGGGTGAGGGCCGACACCGAGCGAGACGGCGCCGGCCCTCGAGCCCCTTGAACTGTGGGTCTGACGAGCCGAATCAGTCGGCGGCGACGACGTCGATGTTGATGACAAACTGGACGTCGGCGTGAAGCTTGGCCTGAACCTCGTGACCACCCACCGTGCGGATCGAACCGTCGATGGACAAGTCGCGGCGGTCGAGCTCGAGCCCGGTCGCCGCCTTGACAGCCTCGGCGACATCGGAGGTTGTGACCGAGCCATAAAGCTGGCCGCCAGATCCGGCCTTGGCCGATACCGGCACGGTCTGACCCACCAGCTGGCGCGCGATGTCTTCGGCGGCACTGCGATCGCGCTCGTCGCGCTGATCCCGCGACCGGCGCATGGCGGCAGCCTGGGCGACAGCTCCTTGCGAAGCCATCATGGCCTTGCCCGAGGGGATCAGGAAGTTCCGGGCGTAGCCGTCGGCCACGTCGATCATGTCGCCGGTTTTGCCGAGGCCACTGACGTCGGTACGCAAGATGACGTTCACTCGCTGTCCTCCTCGGTCACGTCTTCCTCGTCGTCGACGATGTCGTCGTCGTCGTTGACGTCGTCACGGTCGTCGCGATCGTCGCGATCGGAGCGGCGACGCTTGTCACCCTTGCGCTGCGTCACAACCCGCGATGCGTATGGCAGCAGCGCCATCTCGCGTGCGTTCTTGACGGCCCGGGCTACCTCGCGCTGCTGCTGGACATCGTTTCCGGTGACGCGGCGGGCGCGGATCTTGGCACGATCGGACATGAAGGCCCGAAGAAGCGTGACGTCCTTGTAGTCGATGTAGTCGATGCCCTCTTTGACGATCGGGCTGATCTTCTTCTTGCGGGGCTTGAGCTTCTTCGGGTCCTTGCCCTTGACCCGGCCCTTCTTCTTCACAGCCATCTAGAACGGCTCCTCTTCTGGGTAGTAGTCGGCGGAAGGTGCCTGATACGCGGGGGACGACTGCTGACGGCCGCCGCCCTGGTATCCACCGCCGCCCTGATAACTGCCACCGCCCTGCTGGTCGGTGCCTCGTTCGTTTCTCTTGACCTCGGCCGCAGCCCAACGAAGGCTCGGTCCGATCTCGTCGGCGACCACTTCGACCACCGATCGCTTTTCGCCCTCGGGTGTGTCCCAGGACCTCTGCTCGAGGCGCCCGGTGACCATCACCCTCATGCCCCGAGACAGGGTCTCGCCGACGTTCTCGGCCATCTCTCTCCAACAAACGACGTTGAAGAAGCTGACCTGTTCGTCCCAAGCACCGGTCTGGCGGTTCTGCCAGCGCCGGTTGACGGCAATGCCGAGGGTCGCCCGGGCCTGCCCGGACTGGGTGTATCGAAGTTCGGGATCTCTGGTGAGATTGCCCACGAGGGTCACGGAATTATCGCTCGCCATGGTTCGAGCCTCCTGACTCAGTCAGCCTGCCCAATCAGACCGCGGCGTTCTGCCTCGGAATCGGGAAGGCGGATCAGCTTGTGGCGGACGACGTCGTCCGCGAGACGGAGGTTGCGCTCGACCTCATCGAGGGCACCGCCCTCGGCGAGCACCTCTATGACCGAGTAGTAGCCCTCGGTCTTGTGGTTGATCTCGTAGGCGAACTTGCGCCGACCCCAGAAGTCGACGTTCTTGATCTCGCCAGCGGCTTCGACCTTGGCGCGAACGTCCTTCAGCGCGTCTTGCACTGCGACATCGTCGAGATCGCCGTCGTGGATGACCATTAGTTCGTATGCGCGCACGATGGCACACACCTCCTTCGGACCCGACCGGCGGCCGGGGCCCCGTCTAGTAGCGGAGCAGGGGTTGATGAGTTGTCAGCGCATCAGCGTAGAGCACATCGTTCCCAACTCCCACCCCCAGTATGCAAACGGGGTGGGACATCGAAGGGTCCACCGGGGTCGTTCACTGGTTCGGGAGGATGTGTTTGGTGTTCGAGTGGGTCGGTCTGACTCTGGGTGTGACTGGCCTTGTGTCTTTTGACTGATCGGTCGGCTGATCCGCTCGGGCATCGAACGCGCACCAGCCGGTCGGACGAACGTGACCTCATTAGGAGCTTGGCTGTTCCCCGTCGATGTCTTGTCCGTCGTCCCGGCCGGTGGTGCCAACCCATCCGAGCGTCGAATAGGAAGACCGTGACCAGCATGCACCAACTCAGCAAGGAAGTGACAGGAGGGGTCGACACTCACGGCGAGGTTCATGTCGCTGCTGTTGTCGATGTCATCGGGCGGATCGTCGCGACTGAGTCGTTTCGCGCCGATGGGGCGGGCTATCGACGATTGTTGCGATGGATGCAATGCCACGGAGATGTCGTCAGAGTCGGTGTGGAAGGCACCGGTAGTTACGGTGCTGGTCTCGCCCGCTATCTCAAAGATGAAGGTGTCGAGGTTGTCGAGGTCAATCGACCCGATCGGCAGCGGCGTCGACGCCGAGGCAAATCCGACACCGTGGACGCCGAGGCTGCTGCCCGGTCCGCTCTCAACGGTGATGCAACAGCGGTCCCCAAGAGCGGCTTCGGGCCGGTGGAGAGCGTCCGGGTCCTGCGCCTGGCTCGACGATCCGCGATCAAGGCCCGAACCCAGGCAGCGAACCAGATCCGGGACCTGATCGTGACCGGACCCGACCAGCTTCGGGCGCGCCTGAGAGACCTCAACACTGCTCAGCGCGTCACCGTGTGCGCGCGGTTACGAACTGTTGACGTGACTGATCCCAGCGACGCGACCAAGGCGGCACTGCGCACACTGGCCCGTCGCCACCTCGACCTCAGCGCCGAGATCGAAACCCTCGATACTCAGATCGCTCAACTGTGCGCAGCGATCAACCCGGCCCTGCTCGCAGCCCGCGGTGTCGGCCCCGAAGTCGCCGCCACACTGCTGGTCACCGCTGGCGACAACCCACACCGCATGCGCTCCGAAGCCGCCTTCGCGGCGCTATGCGGCGCGAGCCCGGTCGAGGCATCATCA
This sequence comes from Acidimicrobiales bacterium, assembly GCA_020439485.1. Taxonomy (GTDB): domain Bacteria; phylum Actinomycetota; class Acidimicrobiia; order Acidimicrobiales; family Poriferisodalaceae; genus JAAETH01. The sequence goes on from JAGQSP010000394.1 coordinate 3,902, forward strand.
GGCAAGATCACCCGTCACCGACTTAACCGAGGCGGTGACCGACACGCCAACAACGCGCTCTGGCGCATCGTGCTCGTGCGCATGTCCTGCGACCCGCGCACCATGGCCTACGTCGCGAAACGCACCAACGAAGGCAAGTCAAAGAAAGAGATAATCCGCTGCCTAAAACGCCACGTGGCCCGCGAGATCTTCAGACTCCTCACCAACCCATCCACCATCCCCGCCGGAAAAGACCTACGCACGCAACGCACCAACGCCGGCCTCACACTCACAGACGTCGCCCAAGCCCTCGGCACCTGGCCCATCCGCATCTCAAAACTCGAACGAAACCTAACCCACGACGCCGACCTCGCCCACCGCTACCAACTCCTCCTCCACCCCAACCAACAAGCCGCTTGACACATACACCCCATAGGAGCATCA
>JAGQSP010000395.1:0-839 GCA_020439485.1 Acidimicrobiales bacterium
AGCCAGGTGAGCGTTGTGGCCGAGCCGAGGTTGGTGGGGATCGAGCCGGTGAGGCCGTTGTTGGCCAGCAACAACTTGTCGATCGCCGGCAGGTTGCCCAACTCGGTGGGTATCGATCCTGTCAGAGCGTTGTTCTGCAGGCCCAGGCGGGTGAGGGTCGGTATCGAACCCCAGGTCGTGGGGATCGAACCGCTGAACCCGTTGTTGGCCAGGTCCAGGATCTGCAGCGAGGTCGAAGACCCCATGTCGACCGGTAGCGAGCCGCTGAGGCGGTTGGTCTCTAGGTCGAGTTCGACCAGACCTGCGAGCGAGCCGAAGCCGGCCGGAACGGTGCCGGTGAACTCGTTGTCGCTCAGGCGCAGCGTCGTCAGCGGCGCTGCGCTGGCGGTCCAGGCTGGGAACGAGCCCGTGAGCGAGTTGGCAGACAGGTCGAGCACCTGAAGATTGGTCAGGTTCGACAGGGTCGCGGGCAGGGTGCCCGTCAGCGAGTTGCTGGGCAGCGACAGTTCGGTGACGGTTCCGCCCGAGACGGTCACTCCCTGCCAGTTGTCCGCCGACGCGTCGGCGAGCCAGCCCGTGGCGGTCGACCAGTTGGCGCCGTTGGTGTCGTTGAAGAGGTCTTCCAGTGCCTGGCACTCGGCCAGCGGGATGTCGGCCACGCTCGGGCAGTAGGAGTTGCTGGTCGACAGCAACCAGACCGCACCACGATCTGTGCCTCCGTCGTCATCACGGTCGGCGGTGATGGCGAAGTCGAGCAGCCCGTCACCGGTGATGTCGCCCAGTGGGGCCAATGCCCGTCCGAAGTTGTCGCTCGCATCGATGGATGCGAACAGCGACGG
>JAGQSP010000395.1:944-1710 GCA_020439485.1 Acidimicrobiales bacterium
GCCAGATCGGGGACTGCGTCGCCGTCGACGTCGCCTATGGCCGCCACCTCTACGCCGAAGTTGTCTCCTGCGGCCAGGATCGCTCCCAGCCCTCCGGAAGTGTTGGAGATCTTCTGTTCTGCCTTGACGGTGCCGTCGGTGTTCATGAGCAGGACGTAGACAGCGCCGGCATCGGCGGCTCCGTCGTCATCGCGATATGCGCCGACAGCGACGTCGCCAACCCCGTCGCCATCGACGTCGCCGAGGCCCACGGCGTCGATACCGAAGTATCCGAGCCCGCTGATTGGCCCGACTAGCCCACCGGCGGTGTTGGAGATCTTCTGTTCTGCTTTGGCGGTGCCGTCGGGGTTGAGGAACAGCACGTAGACGGCACCGGCGTCTGGTGTGCCATCGTCGTCGTCGGTAGCCCCCACGACGATGTCGGGCACCCCATCGCCGTCGAGGTCACCGAGCGCTCCGACACCCAATCCGAAGTGGTCGTTGGCATCGAGCGGTCCTGTAAGGCCGCCGGCGGTAGCCGAGATCTTCTGTTCTGCTTTGACGGTGCCGTCGGTGTTGAGGAACAGCACGTAGACGGCCCCGGCGTCGGTCGCTCCATCGTCGTCGCGGAACGATCCGACAGCCAGATCGGTCACGCCGTCACCGTCGACGTCGCCGATTGCCGCCAGCGCAGTGCCAAACCGGTCGTCGGCGTCGAGCGGACCGGTGAACCCTCCGGAGGTAGCGCTGATCTTCTGCTCGGCCTTGACCGTGCCGTCGGTGTTCA
>JAGQSP010000396.1 GCA_020439485.1 Acidimicrobiales bacterium
CACCGTTGGCCGCCACGACGTTGTCTTGAACCAGGGTCGTGTCGGCGCCCCAGATGCGCATGCCCTGCTGGCTGTTGCCGCGGGCGACCAGGCCGGTTGCGTCGGTGCCGATCAGGTTGCCCCGCACGACGTTGGTGGCGCCGGTCGACTCGAGCCGCACACCACGGAGGTTGTCGGACAGGACGTTGCGGTCGGCCGGGTCGGTGCCGCCGAGCGTCACACCGGACACAGTCCCGAACTGGAACCCGCCGTCTCCGTTGCCGGCCGCTGTCGTGCCGTCGGCAGCGAGGCCCAGGTAGTTGCCTGCGATGACCGAACCGTCGGCTCCGGTGTCAGCGAAGATGCCGTCGCCTCCGAAGTTGCCGATCGACAGGCCCCGAACGGTGGTCGTTGCCTGGAGAGTGAGACCGTTGACGCCGGCGCCTGCCGACGTGCCGTCGATCGCGATTGCGATGGTGCCGTTCAGACCGGCCGGTGCTGCCGCGGTGTTGACCGAGGCTCCGGCCTGCGAGTAGCCGTCGATCGTCGCAGCCGAGGTAATCGCCGGCAGAGCCGAGGCGGGGGAGATGGTCCAGACACCAGCGGCGTGGCCTGGGTCGCTGGCCGGGATGTCGAACCAGACCGTGTCGAAGCTGGCCGAGGCGTCGACCTCTTGCATGGCGGCGCGCAGGGTGCACTCGGGGTCGCCCTCGCTGTTCAACGCACCCGTGTCGCACAGACCGTCGCCAGGCGTCGAGTCGGTGGCGTCGCCGGTCGAGTTGACGGTCAGCTTCGTCGACGTTGCGAGGTTGACGATGTAGAGCGCGCCACGGGCATTGCCCCCGTCGTCGTCGCCCCACGCGCCGATGGCCAGGTTGGTGGTGCCGTTGCCGTCGAGGTCGCCGAGGGGCGCCAGTGCGCTGCCAGAGCCGTCGTTGGCTTCGAGCGGACCGGTGAGGCCACCGCTGGTGGCACTGATCGTCTCGACCGCTTTGACCGTGCCGTCGCTGTTCAGGTGGATGATGTGGGTGGCACCCGCGTTGACGAAGCCGTCGTCGTCGCTCATCGAGCCCACGGCGATGTCTGGTATGCCGTCGCCGCCAAGATCGCCGACGCCGGCGACCGACCAACCGAACCAATCGCCGTCTTCCAGCGCAACGGTCAGTCCGCCAGTCGTCGAGCTGATCTTCTGCTCGGCTTTGACGGTGCCGTCGGTGTTCATGAACAGGATCCATACGGCGCCGCGGGTCGGGCCACCGTCGTCGTCGCCGTAGTTGCCGACCACCAGGTCGACCACGCCGTCGCCGTCGATGTCGCCGGCGGGTGCCACTGCAGAGCCGAACCAGTTGAGGTTGCCCAATGGTCCGGTCAGTCCTCCGACCGTCGAGCTGATCTTCTGCTGGGCCTTGACGGTGCCGTCGGCGTTCAGGAACAACACGTACAGGGCCCCTCGACCCGAGCCTCCGTCGTCGTCACCTTCGGCTCCGACCACGAGGTCAGGAATGCCGTCGCCGTTCAGGTCGCCGACACGGGCAATGCCGCCACCCCAGAAGTCGCTGGCGTCGAGCGTTGCGCCGAGGCCACCCGCCGTTGCGCTGATCTTCTGTTCCGATCGGACCGTACCGTCGGGGTTGAGGAACAGGACATAGACCGCGCCTGCGTCGACGTTGCCGTCGTCGTCGTTCAACACGCCGACCACGAGCTCGGCCAGGCCATCGCCGTCGAGGTCGCCGACCGTGTCGACCGAGTAGCCGAACTCGTCATCGTCGTCGATCGGCCCGGTCAGCCCACCCGTGGTCGAACTGATCTTCTGCTCGTCCTTGACAGTGCCGTCAGGGTTGAGGAACAGGATGTAGACGGCGCCCCGCTGCGAGCCTCCGTCGTCGTCGAACGCGGCACCCACCGCCACATCGACCACGCCGTCGCCATCGAGATCACCGATGGGCGAGATGGCGTTGGCGAAGAAGTCGGCGTCGTCCAGGGTTGCGACCAGCCCGCCCGCCAGGTCGCTGATCTTCTGTTCTCCGGCTACCTGACCGCCCGCACCAGGAAGGGGGCCGTCCAGATAGTCGGGCTGGCCGTCCCAATCGAGGTCGAGGGCGTCGCGTGGGTCGCCGTCGGTGTTGGGGTCTGCGTTTTCGGCGCTGGTTGGCACCCCGTCGCCGTCGTCGTCTGCGTCGAGGTAGTTGGGGGTGGTGTCGCCGTCGGTGTCTGGGCCGGGGTTGGTTGCCGGATCGTTGTCGAGGTCGGCGTTGGCGTCTTCGAATACGTCGTACAGACCGTCGCCGTCGGAGTCGGTCGATTTGACGAGGTCGAGGATGTAGACGGCACCGCGTTTGCTGCCGACTCCCTCGGCACCGAATGCGCCGATGGCAACGCCGAGGGCGCCGTCTTCGTCCAGATCGCCGATCGCGGTTACCGATGACCCGAACTGGGACTCGTCGCCCAGAGGGCTGGTGAAGCCGCCCGCGAGGTTGCTGATCTCGGCGGTCGACTGAACCATGCCGGCGTTGTCGAGAGCCAACAGGTACACCGCACCGCGAAGTATCCCGCCGCCAGCCGACCAAGGCGCACCGACGGCGACGGTCATTGAACCGTCGGCGTAGACGTCACCGAGAGCCGCTACCGAAGCACCGAAGTTGTCCCCGTCGGACAGGACGGGGTCGAGGCCACCCGAGAGTGAAGAGATCTTCTGTTCGGACTTGACGGTGCCGTCGGTGTTGAGGAAAAGGATATGGACCGCGCCGCGGTCGGTGCCTCCGTCGTCGTCGTTGAGCGCGCCGACAACGATGTCGGCCGCTCCGTCTCCATCGAGGTCGCCAAGGCTGCTGACGTCGGTGCCGAAGAAGGTGCCTGTCACGGTGGCGACAAGGCCACCTGTGCCCGTCGCGATCTTCTGTTCGGACTTGACGGTGCCGTCGGCTTTGAGCAAAAGCACGTACACACTGTCAGATCCGTTGGCACCGACCACCAGGTCGGGTATCCCGTCACCGTCGAGGTCGCCGATCTCAGCGGAACGGTTGCCGAACATGTCGGACGCACCGAGGGTGGCAGCGAGCCCGCCGGCGATGGACGAGATCTTCTGTTCTGTCTTGACGGTGCCGTCTGCGTTAAGGAACAAGATGTAGACCGCGCCGCTGTCGGATGCGCCGTCGTCGTCATCTCGAGCACCCACCGCAAGCTCGGTCACGCCATCGCCGTCCAGGTCGCCCAGAGCGGCAACCGACGACCCGAAGCTGTCGCCGTCGTCGAGCGAGGTTGCGAGCCCTCCGGAAGTGTCGCTGATCTTCTGTTCGGCCTTGACGGTGCCGTC
>JAGQSP010000397.1 GCA_020439485.1 Acidimicrobiales bacterium
GGGGTCGACGCGACCTCGAACTGACCGATGGCCGACTGTGCCAACAGCGGCAGGTTGTCGTCGTAGAACCCGGCGTCGGGAATGACCGACTCGACCACGCCATCGATCTCGAGGTGGGGCGTGGAGTTGAACCCGAACGCCTCAGCCATGGCCACCAGGGCGTCTGCGCCCAGCTGGATGCCCAGCTCGGCGAACCCGGTGTTGCACGAAACCCTGAGCATCTCGGTGAGGTTGCCGCCGCAGGTGCTCTGGCCGAAGTTGGTTATGGGCCGGTCGGTCTGGGGTGCCACGTACTGGTCGGTGACCGCGAACTCTGGTTCGGTCGGCGTTACCAGGCCGGTCTCGAGCGCCGCAGCCGAAGTGACGACCTTGAAGGTCGACCCGGGCGGATAACGCTCTTGGAAGGCGCGCGACCGCATCGGGTTCTGGGGGTCGGTCACCAGTGCGAAACGGTCGTCGGCCGCCTGCGACAGGTCGTGGGTCGACAACAAGCCAGGGTCGTAGGTCGGCCACGAGTACATGGCCAAGATGGCGCCCGTCTGGGTGTCGATGGCCACCGCTGCGCCGTTGCGTTCGGCCATGGCGGCTTCGGCGATGCGCTGGACCGAATGCTCGATAGTCAGGTGCACGTCTGCGGTGCGGGTGCGTTCCACGAACAGGTCGGACAGGCTCTTGATGTCGATCTGGCGATCGGTGCCGGCCAGCTGAGAGTTGAAAGCCGACTCGATTCCCGTTGCACCGTAGTTGAGCGAGAAATACCCCGTGATGTGTGAATAGAGCTCGGCGTACGGGTACTGCCGCAGGCGCTCGAGCTGGGTGTCGACATCGACCGTCTGGGCCACGACCACACCATCGGCGGTGACGATCGATCCGCGCGGCTCGCTGAACTGGCGCACCACATCGCGGGTATTGGCGGGGTTCGACCGGTATTCGTCGTCCTTGACGAGCTGCACGAAGTTGAGCTGGATCAACAGCAGGGCATAGAGCCCCAACAGCACCCCGGTGATGCGTCGGATGCGTAGGTTCACGACGCACCCCGTCGTGACAGCCCGGGAAGCCGACGGCGCGGCGAGGGTTCGCTCGACGATTCGTCCGAAATTCTCAACAGCAGGGCCAGCAACACGTAGTTGGCCAGCAGCGACGAACCGCCATAGGAAACGAACGGCAAGGTGATGCCGGTGAGGGGCATCACCCTCAGTACGCCGCCGATGATGATGAACGCCTGAAGGCCGATGATGACGGTGAGGCTGGCCGCCAGCAGGGTGCCGAACTCGTCACGGGCGCGAACGGCGATGCGCAGCCCAGCACCGATGAACAGCAAGAACCCGATGATCACGGCGGTGGCCCCGACAAAACCCAGCTCCTCGGCGATGACCGCGAAGATGAAGTCGGTTTCGCGTGCCGGTATCCGGTCGGGCGAGCCGAGCCCCGGACCCGTGCCGGTGAGCCCGCCCGACGCCATCGCAAAGGTGGCCTGCACCAGCTGGTAGCCCTCGCCAGTGGGGTCTTGCCACGGGTCGAGCCAGATGCGAACCCGCGACTGCACGTGGTCGAACATCGCCCACGAGGCCAACGCACCGCCCACGAACAGGCCACCGCCGACACCGAGGTACCAGCCCCTGCCCGTACCAACCCACACGATGACGACGAATGTCGAGAAGATGAGCAGCGACGAACCCAGGTCGCGCTCGGCCACCATCACCATCAGCGAGGCGCCCCAGGCGACCAGCAGAGGACCCAGGTACTTCAGATCGGGCACGACTATCCGCCAGATCCGTCGAGTGCCCGTGGCCAGAAGCTCGCGCTTTTCGACCAGATAGCTGCTGACGAAGATGGCCAAGGCCAGCTTTGCCGCCTCGCCCGGCTGCAAGCTGAACGGGCCGAGCTTCACCCACAGCCGGGCCCCGTTGATGGTTCTGCCCAGCCCGGGCAGCAGCGGCGATAACAGCAACACAAGCCCGGCCAGCGCGAAGGTCCAGCGATACCGGGCCAGGACGTTCGTGTCGTGTACCACGGCCAGGGTTGCGACGAAGGCGACGATGCCCAGCAAGGTCCACTGGGCCTGGTTGGCGGCGAGATCGGGGTTGAGCCTGACGATCATCGAATAGCCCAACCCGTTTAGCAGCGCCGCGAGCGCCAGCAGGGTGCCATCGGCCGAAGGCGCAAACCATCGAACAGCCAGGTGCGCAGCCACCAGCAGCACCAAGACCTGGGCCAGGAACGGGATAACCGTGGACGGGGCGGGGGTGTCGCCGGCGACGGCCAATGTGTATGTACCCGCGGTGATGAGGACGGCGAGGAGGATCAGCCCCAGCTCGGTGGTGCGTTGTCTGCTCACTGGCCCTGTGGCCGTACGCCTTCTATGAAGGCTCGCGCGGCTTCGAGGCTGCTGACCTCGACCACGTCTTCGATTTCGGCCACCGTGGCATCGGGAAGCTGCGAGCGGTAGATGCCGGACCCCTCTTCGAGGGTGCGGTCGAACCACAACACGCCGCCCTCGCGTCCCTGATAGATGACGACCTCGTCGCCCGCGAACCCCACGTGGTACGCGCTGCGCGCATACCAACCGGTCAGCCCAAGGCCGCCGCCAATGATCAGCAACACGAGAGCCACACCGGCGAGGTGACGCCACGTGACCGCCAGCGGGGCGTTCCAGCCCTTGGCGTCGGCGCCCTGGGGCTGGGACGGCTGGTCGTCGGGAACCGAGAAGTGCAAGCCGGGCTCGGGGCGCGGCACCGGAACCACTTCTGTGGGGTCGGGCACGGTTGGCTCGGCGAGACTCGACCCGTCGGGAACTGCGGGCGCCTCGGCCGTCTCCTGTTCGACCGCCGTAGGCGCCGGCTGCCCGCCGGACCAGGGCAACGGCGAAGCGCCGTCGTGTTCGGGCAGGTCGAAGGTGGCCAGGGGGTTGGATCGCTCGGTGACGATAGGCAACTCGTCCTCGCTGACGGGCGCCGAGAACAAATCGTTGGTGGTTGGCGCGTCAGCGGGCGCCTCGATCGGCAGTTCGACGGTGGGTTCGCTGCCCGAGACCGGCACGAACACCCCGGTATCGAGCGAGCTCGCCGAGCCACTGGGCACACCGGCGCTCGGCTGGGATTCGACCGATTCGCCCTGGGCGGCGTCGCCTTCGTCGGCCGCGGTTGCGGGGGCCGGTTCGGCATCGATGTTCACCACTACGACTGTGATGTTGTCTCGGCCGCCGGCGGCATTGGCCTGCTCGATCAGCAGCTTGGCCACCTCGGAGGGGTCGGCGTTGGAGGCGACGATCGAGCCGATCACCGGGTCGCTGACCTCGTTCACCAGACCGTCGCTGCAGAGGATGTAGCGATCGCCGGGCTCTGGGCTGATCTCCCACGAGTCGACGTCGACTTCTTCGCCCACCCCGATGGCCCTGGTCAACATGTTGCGATACGGATGGGTCTCGGCCTCCGTCGGGTCGAGCTGCCCTCGGCGCACCAGCTCGGCGACGTACGAGTGATCGTCGGTGAGTTGCGACAGAGTGCCCTCGCGCCACTGGTAAACGCGCGAGTCGCCGACGTTGACCAGGGCGAGCTTGGGATCGGCGCCGCTTCCGATGACAGCGATGGCGGTGACCGTTGTGCCCATCCCCATCAGCTCTGGATTCTTCTGGGCGTACTCCCACACCGCTGCGTTGGCCCCGACGACCCCCTCGACCAGGTCTTCGAGCTCGGCGTGCTCGAGACCCGACATGGCCCGCACCGCAATTCGAGACGCGACCTCGCCGCCTTGGTGGCCACCCATCCCGTCGGCGACGAC
>JAGQSP010000002.1 GCA_020439485.1 Acidimicrobiales bacterium
CACCTGAACCTGCACAAGACCTTCGCCATCCCCCACGGCGGTGGCGGCCCGGGTGTGGGCCCGGTGGCGTGCAAGGCCCACCTGGCCCCGTTCCTGCCCAACCATCCGGTCGTCGCCGAGGCCGGGCCAGCCACCGGGCCCGGTGCAATCTCGGCCGCCCCGTGGGGTTCGGCCGGCGTGCTGCCGATCTCGTGGATGTACATCACCCTGATGGGTGCCGAGGGCTTGGTTCGCGCCACCCAGGTGGCCATCCTCAACGCCAACTACATAGCCAAACGGCTGGCCGACTCGTACCCGGTTCTGTACACGGGCCCCAACAACCTCGTGGCCCACGAGTGCATCATCGACATCAGGCCGCTGCACGAGGTGTCGAACGCCGACGTCGCCAAGCGTCTGATCGACTATGGCTTCCACGCCCCCACCATGTCGTTCCCGGTGCCCGGCACCTTGATGATCGAGCCGACCGAGAGCGAGAGCCTCACCGAGATCGACCGCTTCTGCGATGCCATGATCTCTATCCGCGGCGAGATCGACAAGATCCGCTCGGGCCAATGGCCGGCCGACGACAACCCGCTTGTCAACGCCCCACACCCGGCGCTCGACCTGCTGGGCGGCGAGTGGTCGCATGCCTATTCGCGAGAAGAGGCCGCGTATCCGGTCGAGGGGCTTCGCAGCGACAAGTACTGGGTGCCTGTCAGCCGTATCGACGAGGCCTACGGCGACCGCCACCTGGTGTGCTCGTGCCCCGACCCGAGGGCCTTCGAGGAAGCCGACCTGTGAGCGAAGAACCCCAATACGGCTACTTCCCGCTTGGTGAGTTCCTGGGGATGAGCCTCGAGACGGTCTCAGACGGTGTGGTCGCCGAGATCGACATCGGGCCCAAACACCTGAACCCCAACGGGGTGGCTCATGGGGGCGTCATCTTCACGATGCTCGACACGGCCATGGGCAAGGCGACCATGGAGGTGATTCCCGATGGCTGCTTCTGCGCGACCATCGAGATCCAGACCCGATTCCTGCGTCCACTGATGCCGGGACCATGCGTAGCAAAGGTCACCGTTACCAAGCCGGGCCGCACCATCGTCCACCTGGGTGGCGAGGTGTTCGACGCGGCCGAACGGCTGGTGGCCACGGCTTCGGGGTCGTTCAGCGTGATCACGCCCTAGGCGCGGCGATCAGGCGCCACCTCTGCGTCCGGCCCGGGCGGCGAAGGCGTCCAGTTCGTCGAGAACCTCGGGCGCGGCCCATTTGCGGTCGCGGCGGTTGCCGGTGATCTCCGACAACACGCCGGCCTGGGCCAGTCGCTCTATGGCGCGGCGGGCATTCACCGGGGCAACACCGGCTTCGGCCCGCACCACATTGCTATCGATGACCGGCTGACGCAGCACCAGATCTGCCACGGTCCACACCGCCGAATCGGCACGGGCGTTGACGCGTTGGTGCCATCCGGCGCGCAGGGCCCTCAGGTTGCTGACCAGGGTGGTTCCGTTCTGGATGGCCAGAAACGCGGCGTCGGCCACCAAGGCCACGATTGGGTTGGGATCGCCGGCGCGGTAGCTGCCCAGGGCCCCGAAATAGGCACCGACATCGGTCAGCAGGCCCGCCGATATCGGCACGTTCACCGACCGGGTCAGTCCCTTCGACCGCAACAGGGCGTGCAGAATCGCGCGGCCCGTGCGCCCGTTGCCGTCGGGGAACGGGTGAATCGTCTCGAACTGGGCGTGGCCGATCGCGGCCTGGGCCAAAACGGGCAGATCGTCTCGGTCCAAGAACGCGACCAGGTCGTCCATCGCATCGGGAACGCGATCGTGATGCGGAGGCACGAAGTCGGCCTGGTGAGGACCGAACGGACGTCCGCCTATCCAAACCTGTTGGTCGCGCCAGCCCCCGACGTGGGTGGGTGCGCTGGCCTCCAGCAGAACCCGCTGGGTTTCGATAATCGCCTGCGCATCCAGCTCGTCTGCCAGCCTGATGGCGGCCTGCATGGCGCGGGTGTTCGAGACGATCACCGCCGCATTGGCCCTGCCGCCGTCGAGTTCGGCCAGGGCTATGGCTCTGGCCGACGAGGTCAGGTTCTCGATCTGGCTCGATGCCACCGACTCGGTCCGCAGCAGGATCGCCGCAAAGGGGGTCAGGTCCGAACCGAAAGATTCGTCGAAGCGGGCGATGGCCGCCGAGGCGTCGTCGGCGCGGGCCAGGGTCTCGGTGTCGAGATCCAGCGAATCGACGCCGGCTATCTCGGGCACCACGGCCGCCAGGTATGGTCCTCGGTGGCGCCGCTGTTGGGTGCGCGACATCATCGAGGTCGAAGATGGCGTCCACTCGCGCTTTTCGTATGAGAGTGCGGGCCAAGCGGTGCTCATGGGTTCCCAGAGAGTCTCGTTAAGTATCTTTATCAACCTAAGGATACCTAACGGCCGCTGATGCTGACACTTCAATAGTTGGCGCAGAGTCCACCTCCACTAGCCTCCGGCCATGGGCGACTACTCCACCTCCGAACGCGACGGCAACCTGTTCATCATCACCATCAACCGACCCGATGTGATGAACGCGCTACACCCGCCGGCCAACGCCGAGCTGGCAGGCCTGTTCGACGAGTTCCAGAACGACCCCGACCTGTGGGTGGCCATCATCACCGGCGCCGGCGACCGGGCGTTCTCGGCAGGCAACGACCTCAAGTACCAGGCCGGCGGCGGCGACCGGTCGGCCATGCCGGCCACCGGTTTTGGCGGCATCACCTCGCGCTGGGACCTCGACAAGCCGGTGATAGCCGCCGTGAACGGCGTGGCCATGGGCGGCGGCTTCGAGCTGGCACTGGCGTGCGACCTCATCATCGCGTCCGACAACGCCCGGTTCGCCCTGCCAGAACCCAAGGTGGGGCTGGCAGCGCTGGCCGGCGGTGTGCACCGTCTCCCCCGCCAGATCGGCCTCAAGCGGGCCATGGGCATGATGCTGACCGCCAGGCACGTTTCGGCGGCCGAAGGCCTCGAGCTCGGCTTCGTCAACGAGGTGACCACCCAAGATCGCCTCATCGAGCGGGCACGCGAGTGGGCGTCGATGATCCTGGCATGCTCACCGATGTCGATTCGTGCCACCAAGCAGGCGGCGATGCTGGGCCTGAACGAGCCCGGCGTGCAGGCAGCCCACGAACGCAGCTACCCGGCCGTGAAGGCCCTGCGCGAGTCGGAGGACTTCATCGAGGGGCCCCGCGCCTTCGCCCAGAAGCGCTCGCCCGAGTGGAAGGGCCGCTAGGCGCGCCGGTCAGCCGACATCGCTCAACCACCGCCTGGCCTGCGCCGGGGTGCGCAGCCGCACCACCTGGGCGTGTGCCCACTGGCCCTCGTCGAGCATCTGCTGGTATTGGCTGCGGTACTCGTCGAAACGGGTCCAGCTCCAGACGATGATGTTGCGCTGGGGGTCGAGCGAATAGAGGTTGGTCCAAGGCTCGCGGTTGCCGTTCCACAACTCTTCTCTGGTGATCACCCGGCGCAGGGTTCGCCTGACGACGCGTGCCATCACGCGCGGCTTGGAGGTGTCTACCCACACGATCGTGTCGGCGGCCTCTCGAACCTGACGGCCGCCGTGTGAGTTGTAGTTGCCGTCGCTGGTCCACCCGTTCGGAGCATCGGCCAGCCGCTGAGCCACGCGCCTGGCGAACTCGCCCTGGGGCAGTTCGGTCCAGCCCGGCTGGTGGAAGATGGCATCCAGCTC
>JAGQSP010000398.1 GCA_020439485.1 Acidimicrobiales bacterium
CCGAATACCCGATGGGCAACTATCGACACGACGATCGGTTGAAGCGCCCCGATCATCGTGGCGTTGACGATGGTGGTCAGCTTCACCGCCGTGAAGAACAGGGCGACGTCGAGGCCCAATGCGATGCCGCCCCATAGCGTGTCCCTGAGCACCTGTCGGTTCAGCCGCACGCCGGCGCGCCAGCCGACGAAGCTCATCACCACTGCGTACACCGAGAAGCGATACGCAGCGATGGCTGCTCCGCCCATGTCGATGTTCTTGGCGATTACACCCGACACACCCCACGTCGTAACCGCCACCGCAGCGCCAACCAGACCGATGGTCGATTTGGCCTGCTGTTCGGTGGGCTGGGTCGAGGGGCTAGTGGTCACCGTCGCAAGCTATCGCGCCCGCCTTTGTGGGGTCGCTTCCGGACCGCCTTCCGAATTTGGGGTCGGATTCGGGTCACCGGCGGTCGATATCCGACCCCAGATTCGTGGGGGGGGGCGAAGTAGACGTCTGCAGTTGCTTACCTAACGTTTGTTAGGTAGGTTGTGCGACGTGTCGGGGCGCCAAACCATCACAGACGAGGCTGCTCGTCTGTTCATCACCAAGGGTTACGCACAGACCACCCTTCGCGACATAGCTGCGGCCGCAGGGATCAAGGCCGGCTCGATCTACTACCACTTCGGGTCCAAGGACGAGCTGCTCGTCGATGTGATGCAGCAGGGCATGGCCGTCATGCTCGACGCCTTCGCCGCCACGGCTGCCAGCGTGGCCGGTGAGCCTGCCGACCGTCGTGTCGCCCAACACATCCAGGCCCACCTGCAGGCCCTGTTCGAGCATGGTCCTTACACGACCACCCACGTTTCGACGTTTCACTACGCACCCGAGTCGGTCAAGGCCGAAATCGTGCCCCTGCGCGACGCATACGAACGCATGTGGGCCGAGCTGTTGGCCGAGCTCGTCGACAGCGGGCAGATCGATCCCGAGGTCGACCTGGGGCTGGCGCGGCTGAGCCTGATGGGAGCCATGAACTCGGCTATCGAATGGTTCGATCCGGCGCGTGGCGACGTCGGCCGCTTCGCTGGTGTGGTCAGCAGGCAGTTCTGGAGCGGGGTCGCCGCAGGGTCAGACGTCACGTCCCGCAGAGGGGGAGACAAGTGAGGAAGTTGCAGACGAGGGTCGACACCGCGTCAGAGCTATACGCCACCAACGTCGCGGCGTACCAGCAGCTCCGGTCGAGGCTGGACGAGGCGATGCAGTTCGCGATCGATGGTGGCAAGGGGCGCGATCGCAGTATCGAACGCCACTACCAGCGCGGCAAGCTTCTGCCTCGTGAGCGCATCGATGCGGTCATCGACGCCGATACGCCGTTTCTCGAACTGTCGACGCTGGCCGGGTGGGGTCAGGTCAACGACGAGTTCCCCAGCGGCGGAATCGTCACAGGCGTGGGCGTGGTCCACGGCGTGCCCTGGATGTTCATCGCCAACGATGCGACCGTGAAGGGCGGGTCGCTGTTCCCTGCGGGCATCAAGAAGCAGGTGCGTGCCCAGGACATCGCCCTCGAGAACGGGCTCGGGTGCATCTATCTGGTCGACAGCGGCGGCGCCTTCCTGCCGATGCAAGACGAGGTGTTCCCAGACAAGGACCACTTCGGCGGCACGTTCTATCGCCAGGCCCGCATGTCGGCAGCTGGTCTGCCTCAGATGTCTGTAGTTCTGGGTGGTTGCACGGCCGGGGGCGCCTATGTGCCTGCGCTGTCCGACGAGGTCATCATGGTCGATGGCATCGGGCGCATCTTCCTGGGCGGTCCGCCCATCGTGAAGGCCGCTCTCGGCGAGATCATCGACCAGGACGACCTGGGCGGCGCGGCGCTTCACACGCGCCAGTCGGGTGTCTCCGACTACA
>JAGQSP010000399.1 GCA_020439485.1 Acidimicrobiales bacterium
CCGACGACGGTGGTGTGCAGGGACTGGTAGATGTTGAACTTGGGCATCGCGATGTAGTCCTTGAAGCGCCCTTGTACCGGGTTCCAAAGACCGTGGATGATGCCGAGAGCGGCATAACAATCGCGGTTCGAGTCGACGATGACCCGAATGCCTATGAGGTCGAAGATCTCGTTGAACTCGCGGCCGCGCATGGCCATCTTCTCGTAGATCGACCACAGGTGCTTGTGCCTGCCGTACACGCCGGCCTCGATGCCGTAGTCGTCGAGGTGAGCCCTGACCTGCTCGAGCACGTCGTCGACATAGCGATCCTGGCGAGGCGTACGCTCGGCCACCATCCGGTCGATCTCGGCGTAACGCCTGGGATAGAGCGCTGCGAATGACAGGTCTTCGAGGCGTTGGCGCATGGCCTGCATGCCCAGCCGGTGGGCCAGTGGTGCGTAGATGTCGAGGGTTTCGCGGGCCTTGCGCGCCTGCTTTTCGGGGCTCAGCGCCGCAATCGTCGACATGTTGTGCAAACGATCGGCCAGCTTGATGATGAGCACCCGCAGGTCGTTGGCCATCGCCACCAGCATCTTGCGCATGGTGGCTGCCTGAGCCGCCTCGCGCGTGTCGAAGCTGATCTGATCGAGCTTGGTGACACCGTCGACCAGGTGGGCGACCTCCTCGCCGAATACCGAACGCACATCGTCGAGCTCGAGGCCCGTGTCCTCGACGGCATCGTGCAGCAACGCAGCAGCGATCGAGACGTCGTCGAGGCCAAGGTCTGCGACCACTTTGGCCACGCTGAGAGGGTGCAGGATGTAGGGCTCGCCCGACTTGCGTCGCTGGTTGCCGTGGGCCGCGTTGGCGGTGGCCCATGCGCGACGGATCAGGTCGGTGTCGACCCCTGGCCAGCGCGTCGAGAAGGTCTCGAGCACAGGCTCGAGAGCCTCGGCGGGCGCCTCGTCACGGCGCCACGGCAGCACCCTCGTGGCGGTCATGACCAGACGCTAGCGCCGGCTAGCGCTTCTTCCCCATCTTGCGCGGACGTGGTGCCGCGGCACGGTTGTACTGGGACGCCGACAGCGCCTTGCGCGCCTCGGTGATGGACCCTGCGGTTGCGCCTCGCTGGGCCAGCTCGACGCGGCGTTGCCATTCGGGCTCGCGGTTGCGCAGAATGCCCAGGACCGGAGCCGCGACGAACATCGAGCTGTAAGCACCGGCGATGATGCCAACCAACAGCGCGACAGCAAACTCTTGGAGTGCGCCAGCGCCCATGATCCAAGCACCCACCACCAGCATGGTCATGACCGGCAGGGTCGAGGTGATCGACGTGTTGACCGAGCGCATCACCACCTGGTTCATAGACACGTTCAGCATCTCGTCGTAGGTCAGGCGACCCTTTTCGGCGATGATCGTGTTCTCGGTGACACGGTCGAACACCACAAGTGTGTCGTAGAGCGAATAACCCATGATGGTCAAGAACGCGATGACCGTGGCCGGGGTGACGTCGATCTGGAACAGGGCATAGAAGCCCACGCTCAGCAAGATGTCGTGAACTACGGCGATGAGGGCGGCCAGTGCCATCTTCCAGGTGAACCGTATGGCGATATAGGCGGCGATGATGATGAAGAACCAGATGAGGGCCTTCTGGGCCTCGCTGGTGACCCTGTCGCCCCAAGAGGGGCCAACCTCGGTGCGGCCAAGTTCGTTGACCGACACATCGGCGGCCTCGGCGAGCGCCTGGGTGATGGCCTCTTGCTCCTCGAAGTCAGAAGACTGCGCCCTGACCCGCCAGAAATCGGAACCACCGGTGACCAGCTGCACCCGGGCGTCTTGGCCGAACTCGGCCAGCACGTCGTGCAGCTCGGTGTCGGTGACCTGACCGTCGGCCGGCACCTCCCACACGACACCACCTTCGAACTCGATGCCGAGGTCGAGGCCACGGGCGACCAGTGCCACCAGGCCCACCAGCATCAGGCCGATGGACACGCGCAGCAGCTTCTTCGCCAGCGACACGAAGTCGATGTGGCTCTCGCCTCTGTAGAGATCTCCGACGATGCTCACTTGACGACCTCCACTTCGCCGTCGGCGTCGGCTGATTTCCTCTGGGGCACTATCCCGAGCCGTTCGGGTTTGTCAGCGGCGAACTTGCGGGCCAGCAGCACCACGGCCGGGCGCATGAACACATAGGACACGACCATGTCGATGACGGTGGCAACACCCAGGTAGAGGGCGAAGCCGCGCACGGCGCCGATGGTCAGGACGAACAGGATGAAAGCGCCGATGAGCGACGCCATGTCGGCCTTGACGATGGTCGAGAAGGCTCCGTTGAAGCTGCCATCGGCCGCCGATCGGACCGAGCGGCCTCTGTGGACCTCTTCCTTTATTCGCTCGTAGTAGACGATGTTCGAGTCGACGGCCACACCGATCGACAAGATGATGCCGACGGCGCCCGAAAGCGACAGGGCCAGGCCCCGCGTCTCTCCGAGCCACGAGATCAAGAACCACAAGATGCCGGTAGACACGGTGAGGCTGGAGATCGCCACCACACCCAGCAGGCGGTAGTAGGCGACCATGTAGATGGCCACCAAGATCAGGCCCACGATGCCCGCCACCACACCCGCGCGCAGGGCGTCTTCGCCCAGCGTCGCCGAAACGGTCTGCACGGTCTGGGGTTCGAGCTCGACGGGAAGTGCGCCGAAGCGCAGGACCAAGGCCAGGTCTTCTGCCTCTGACTCGGTGAAGTTGCCCGTGATGGTGGCCTGGCCGTTGAACTCGCGGGCGTTGATGGTGGGAGCAGACTCGACAACTCCGTCGAGCGCAATGGCTACCTGCTGGCCGAAGAACTGGGTGGCCATGGCGTCGAAGGCTCCGCTGCCCTCGCTGGTCATGTCGACCAGCACGAACCACGACCCGTTGAACGAGGCGTTGGCGTCGGCGACGATCTCGCCCGTCAACACCGCCGGCTGCAGAAGGTGCAGCAGAGTCCCGTCAGACGAGGGCAGGATCACATACTTGGTCGGATCGTCCTGGTCTGGCGGGGTGACGACCTCGTCGACGGTCGGGGCCGTTGACGGGTCGAATTCGGTGGTCGTGGTGGTTTCGGGTGTGCTCGACGTGGTCGAGGCATCGGTGTCGCCCTCGGCCGCCCCTTCGGTCGCGACTGTGGTCGTCGTGTCGCCCTCGGCGACTGTGGTCGTCGTGTCGCCCTCGGCGACTGTGGTCGTCGTGTCTGGCGCCGCGGTGGTAGCCGTCGTCTCGGTGGTGGTCGACTCATCGGACTCGGCGACCGTGGTGGTCGTCGCA
>JAGQSP010000003.1:0-233 GCA_020439485.1 Acidimicrobiales bacterium
GTCGAGAGCTTCCCGGCGTGAAGCAGGATGTACGCATCCTCCAACACGGCTTCCTGACGCTCGGCGTCAGTGACGAAGTACGGCGACAGGTAGCCGTTGTCGAACTGCATGCCCTCGGTGAACTCGAGCTCGGTGCCGAACGTGTTCGACTCCTCGACCGAGATCACGCCGTCCTTGCCGACCTTGTCGAAGGCTTCGGCCAAGATCTCGCCGACGGTGGTGTCGGCAGCCGA
>JAGQSP010000003.1:369-15478 GCA_020439485.1 Acidimicrobiales bacterium
CCCTCGCGGACCAGCGACTGCGCCAGCACGGTGGCCGTGGTGGTGCCGTCACCTGCGACGTCGTTGGTCTTGGTGGCAACCTCTTTGACCAGCTGAGCACCCATGTTCTCGAACGGGTCCTCGAGCTCGATCTCGCGAGCAATCGAGACACCGTCGTTGGTGATGGTCGGAGCGCCAAACGACTTCTCGAGCACCACGTTGCGACCCTTGGGGCCGATGGTGACCTTGACTGCGTCTGCGAGCTTGTTCACGCCGGCCTCGAGGCCGCGGCGTGCTTCTTCGCTGAACTTGAGAATCTTCGGCATGGGCTACTTCACCACCGCAAGCACGTCGCGGGCGTTCAGGATGAGCAGGTCCTGGCCACCGATGCTGATCTCGGTGCCGCCGTACTTGCTGTAGACGACGACGTCGCCTTCCGCGACATCGACGGGGATGAGCTCACCGGTGGAGTCCGAGCGACGGCCCGGGCCGACGGCCAAGACAGTGCCCTGTTGGGGCTTCTCCTTGGCGGTGTCGGGAATGACCAGACCGCTGGCGGTGGTCTCCTCGGCATCGTTGGGACGCACGACAATGCGATCCTCGAGCGGCTGAAGGTTCATGTGATGTGCCTCCGTGGGGCATTAGCACTCTCATATGGCGAGTGCTAACGATACGTTCGTCCGCACGGATCGACAACCCCTAGTCGACGAATCGGATAGCCATTCTGGGATTGGCACCGCTGTCGAGGGTGTCGGGGCCCTCAGCCTGGAGCTTGAACCAGCCCGCGGCCGCGACCATGGCGGCGTTGTCGGTACACATCGCCCGGCTGGGAAGGTGGCAGGACAAACCCTCGGTGGCGCACACCAACTCGGTTGAGGCTCGCAGCAGGCTGTTGGCGGCGACTCCTCCGGCCAAGCAGATGCCCGTCGCCCCGATGTCTGCTGCCGCACGCCTGGCCTTTTCGACGAGCACGTCGACGGCGGCGGCCTGGAACGACGCCGCTACGTCGGGCACCGAAACATCGGGATTGGCCCTGACGTGGTTCACCACAGCGGTCTTCAGACCGCTGAAGGAGAAGTCATAGCCGTCGTTGAGCATGGCCCTCGGAAACCGGATCGCCTCGGGGTCGCCTTCGAGAGCCACGGCGTCGATCGCCGGCCCTCCCGGGTAGCCGAGATCGATGAATCGGGCGACCTTGTCGAATGCCTCGCCCGCGGCATCGTCAAGGGTCGAGCCCAACAGCCGATAGCGCCCAGGCGCCTCCATAGCAACCAGCATGGTGTGCCCGCCCGAGACCAGCAGCATGACCAGCGGAAACTCGAGATCGGGTTCGTCGAGCAGGGCGGCGTGGAAGTGGGCCTCCAGATGGTTGACCCCCACGAAGGGAACCCCCCACACCAAAGACAGCGCTTTTGCCGAGCTGACCCCCACCAGCAACGAACCGATCAGCCCCGGCCCCACCGTTGCGGCAACTGCGTCGATCTGGGGGTAGTCGACCCCGGCCTCTACCAACGCCTCGGCCAGAACCTCTGCGATTCTCTGCTCGTGGGCCCGCCCCGCCACCTCGGGAACCACGCCCCCATAGGCCGCGTGCAGATCGATCTGGCTCGACACCACGTTGCTGCGCACGCTGCGACCACCCACCACGATGGCGGCCGCCGTTTCGTCGCAAGACGTCTCGATGCCAAGCACCACGAGTTCGGAAGGATCACTCATCAGATCGACCTCCAATCGGTGGCGCCTGTCAGGCCGGCTTCGATATCGCGCAGCTTGGCGCGAAACGACGACGTATCGATGTCGTTGAGCCACATGATCGCAGCGTCCTCACCATTGTCGGAGTAATAGCCCTTGCGAACCCCGGCCACCTCGAAGCCGAATCGCTCATAGAGCGAACTGGCCCTGGAGTTCGACACCCTGACCTCGAGGGTCATCGCCTCACAGCCCAGGTCCAGCGCCCCTCGGCACAGGCCGAGCATGGCCCTGGTTGCCACGCCGAGCGACCGATACGACGGATGCGTGGCCACCGAGGTGACATGCCCATCGGGTCCCACCTTCATGAGCCCGCCGTAGCCGGCGATTGTGCCTTCGACGCGAACGATGCGATAGACCCGGGTCGCTGAATTGGCGAGTTCCTGCAAGTACATCGCCGTCGACCAGGGCGAGGGATAGGACTGCGCATCAATGGCGCGCACCGCCTTCAGATGGCGCCTGGTCATCGGCTCGACCACTATGGACAAGGCCGAGCGCGCCGGCATGGACGATGACCCGGTCATGAAAACCCGGCACTCTTCCAGTTGGGGGTGGCGTCGGGTCCGCGAAGGTAGATCGGCTCGATCTCGCGAGGCTGTTGGAACTCTTCGCGCACAGCTCGGCTGTGGGCCAGTTCGCCCAGCGCTGCGGCCGACGGAAACCGCATTCCTTCCCGTCCGATCTCGACGCCGTGGACTCTGGACAAGATGTCGGAGTACCTGTCGGCCCCGTCTCCGACGAGCAGGCAGTCTTCGCCAAAGCTCTCGACCAGGCCTGCGACCTCGTCGGGTGAAGCCACAACGGGCTCGGTGAGACGCTGAACGCCACCGTGTACTCGGCGATAGGTGGCAGCGAAGACCTCGCCGCGTCTGGCGTCGACTGTGGCGACGATGCGCCTGTCGCTCATGCGCGCTGCGAAGGCGAGCAGATCGAGGCTGGAGACCCCGACCATGGGGATACGCAGCGACTGCGCCATCGTCTTGGCGGTGGCCAGGCCCACACGCAGCCCAGTGAACAATCCGGGGCCCACGTCGACCGCCACCGCGCCCAGGTCCGATGGGCCCACCCCGGCCTGCCGGAACAAGAACTCGACGGCGGGCACCACGGTTTCGGCGTGTCTGCGATCGCGGTTTGCGTGGAAGCTGGCCAAGACCCCGTCGTAGTCGACGAGGGCCACGCCGACCTGGGGCGTGGATGTCTCGATGGCGAGGATCAACACGGCTCGGGAACCTCTAGGGAACTGAAGGCGACCTCGAACTCGGCGAGCCTGTCGACCCACGCGTTTCCTATCGCGACAAACTCGAGAACTCTGTCGTCGGGTCGGGCCGGGTCGCCCAGTCGAAGACGAACTTCGAGATAGTTGGGTGGAAGCTCCGAAGACACACGGTCGCCCCACTCGATGATCGTGACCGAGCCGTCGTCGAGAAGCTCGGGAAGCGACAGGTCGAACACCTCGTAGACGTCTTCGAGCCGGTACACATCGAGGTGATGAACCAACAGCTGAGCGCCCTGATAGTCGTGTACGAGGGTGAACGTCGGGCTGGTGATTCGCTCGACGACCCCTAGTGCGGCGCCAAAACCCTGCACAAACGCCGTCTTGCCCGCTCCCAGATCGCCGGTGAGAACGATGAGGTCGCCCGAACGTGTCATCGACGCGACAGCCGCGGCGATGGCCTTGGTGGCATCAGGAGAGCTGCTCTTGACCTCGATCACACCTCCTGATGCTAGCGACGCGATCCGCTTCGGGGGTCAGACCCCGCCATCGCGCCCGATCGCCATGCGCGGAACTCGCGAGGTCACCCGTGTCAGCACCTCGTAGGGGATCGTGTCCGACCAATCGGCCAGGTCCTCGACGGTGATTCGCTCGTCGCCCTGGCTTCCGATCAATACCACCTCGTCGCCGTTGTATGCCGTGCTCCAGCCGATGTCGACCATCGTCTGGTCCATACACACGCGTCCTACGACACGTCGGGATGTTCCGCCAACCAACACCCGAGACCGGTTGGATGCAGCGCGCGGATATCCATCGCCGTAGCCGACCGGAAGGGTGATGACGCGGGTCGCCTCGTCGGGAGCCCAGGTCGAGCCATACCCGACCGGAGAGCCGGCTTTGACGACCTTGAAGTAGATCACCGTCGACAGCCACTCCAGGACTGGCAGCACGTCGATGCTGCGCTGGGTCTCGGCGCTGGGGTACACGCCATAGGTGAGCACGCCGGGCCTCACCATGTCGAGGTGACTCTCGGCGAGCTGGGCGACCGCGCCCGAGTTGGCGATGTGGAATAGGGGCCGATCGCCGAGCCCGCGCAACTCTTCGGTGGCCACCATGAATCGCTCGAGCTGGCTCTTGGCGTGATCCAGGTCGGCCGCATCGGCGTTCGCGAAGTGAGAGAAGACACCTTCGACCTGGACGTCCTCACAGGCGAAGGCCCGATCGAAGAAGGGCTTGGCCCTGTCGTGGTGAACCCCTATGCGCTCCATGCCAGTGTCGATCTTCAGGTGCACCCGCGGACGCTCGCCTCGACGGCGGGCGATGGTCGCCACCTCGTCGAGCTTGTCGGTCGAGGGCACGGTCAAGATCAGATCGTGATCGAGAAACGATTCGATCTGGGGTTGGAATGCTCCACCGAGCACCTGGATGTCGCCGGTGAAACCCAACCTTCGAACCTCGATGCCTTCCTCCAGGTAGGCGACCGCGACGCGTCGGGTACCCGTCGCCTCCAGATGCGGGACCACCAGATCCAGGCCATGTCCGTATGCGTTGGCCTTGATGACGGGCATGACGATGCACCCGGGGCCGACATGACGTTCGATGGCCGCGATGTTGCCCGACAGCGCCGAGAGGTCGATCCTGCAGAAAGTCGGGCGGGGCGGCACCTCGTTCACGGACGCCATCCTGACCGAGTGCGCGCCAGAGCGTCGACGATGTCGGAGGCAACCGTGCCGGCAGCCAAGTGGTCACACGTCGAGCCATGCCAGTGCGCTGCGCACGCGACAGTCAGAGCGACCTGGTCGAGATCATCGGCGTCAGGTCGAAGCTGAGCCAGCACGGCTCCGAGCATTCCGGACAACACGTCGCCCGACCCCGCCGTCGCCAGCCGCTGATCTCCGGCGGTCACCAACCACGAGGCTCCCGTTGGCGAAGCGACCACCGTCGTAGGACCCTTCAGCAGCACCACAGCACCCGAACGTGTAGCGAGCTCTCGGCATTCACCGACACGGTCGGGACCGGGTGGACGGCCCACGAGTTTGGCGAACTCGCCGTCGTGTGGAGTCACTATCGCCGGACCACCCGCACGTCGAAGAACCTCCGGACGCCCCCAAGCAAAACCCAGCCCGTCGGCGTCGATGACGGTCGGAACCGGCGAGAGCGCCACCAGCGCATCGACGAACTCGTCCTGGTCGCGCCCGAGACCAGGCCCCAACACGAGCGAGCCGAAACGGTCGAGGTCGGCCGCGACCCTGGCAGCCCTTTCGCGAGCATCAGCCGGTGCGGCGCCGGCCTGGTCGTCAGCCGAGCGGGCGACGACCTCGACCGGCAATCCATCGGGGATGGCATCGCCGGCACCGCTGACCACCACCATCCCCGATCCGGCACGCATCGCTGCCGACGAGGTCAGGTGTGCAGCTCCCCACATGCCGGGGCTGCCGGCCACGACCCTGACCGCCGCAGACCACTTGTGCGCCCGGCGTGGCCTGTGCGGCAGGACGCGCTCTGCCAGTCCGTCGTCGACCAACCAGGTGTCGATCTGGGCTGGAGCCAGATCTAGACCGATATCGGCCACCACGACCTGCCCGCACAGCTCTGGGCCATCGCCGAAGAACATTCCTCGCTTCGGCGCTCCGAAGGTGACCGTGGTGGTGGCACCCAGCGCGCCGAGATTCGCGCCCGTCAACGCGTCGAGACCGCTGGGAACATCGACGGCGAGTATCGGCGTGCCCGCGTCGACCTGTGGTGGTTCGTATGGCCTGGACAACCCGGTGCCGAACGCGGCGTCGATGACCAGATCGGCTGGGCCGACGAGACCGACGGTGGGGTCGACCAACTCGACGCGAACGCCGGCAGCCTTCAGCCGGGCGGCTGCAACTCGGCCGTCGGCTCCGTTGTTGCCGGGCCCGGCGATAACGACGACCCGCCTGCCATAGGTACCGCCCAGAACATCGACGGCCACCCGGGCGACGACCGATCCGGCCCGGCCGATCAGCTCATCGAGATCGCCGGCGGCCGAGTCGACGACTCGCACCTGCTCTGGCGTCAGCACCGGCATCGGCGAAACACCGAGACCGCGCCAGCGCCCGAGCTTCACGACGTCCAGTGCTTGGCCAACACGTACACCGGCTCGCTGAGCAAGTCGATGACATCCACCGTGGCCAGCAGATCGTCACGAAAGCTCGGCTCGGTCTCTGTGACGGCATCCTTCAGGGCTGCGTACCGGCCTCTGTAGCCCTGCATCACCGCCCTCATGGTTTCGGCGTTCAGCCGCTCGGGCATCTTGACGTGCAGCAGCGTCAGGCCAGTCGGTTGGGTGTCTTTGACCTCGGGTATCAGCACGATCGTGCGATTGTCGCTGCGACCCTTGCTGACGGTGACCTCGCGCTCGAATGCGGCGCGGTGCTTGGTGCCCCGAAGGGTCGGCAGCGACTCGGTGCGCGTCGGGATGTTCAGTGAGATGCCGCCCCGGTCGATGACCTGCACCAGAGCATCGCCCTCGACGTCGCCATCGATTCGATAGCGGGTGTATCCGACGACCTCGAGCACGGCGGGATCGAGGGCGCTGAGGGTTCGCAGCGCCCTGTAGGAAAGCCGGTCGCGAGGAGTCCCGGCCGCGAGCACCTCGCGAACCAGCGCAGATTCCAGAAGGGTCTCGTCCGAGCGAGATATACCCACGGTCACGGTCTTGGCCTGGTGCTTGATCGCATCGACCGGACGGGTCAGCTCGTCGGTTGCCAGGGTCAATGCCCTCATCAGATCCTCGATGACCACTGCGGGTGTGCCGACCTTGCCGAAGTCGACCTGGAATCGGTCCAGGGGAATCAGCCCCGACGCGTAACGCAATAGGGTCGACAGGCGCACCGCCGTGCTGGCCTCGAGGTTGCCGTCGTACTGGTTGGTGCGGATGCCATCGAAGAAGCGGCTGGTCGGCTGGGTGAGGGCGGCAACCACTTCGTCGGACTTGCCGGCCTCCCATCCTTCGTCGACCGCACCCTCGATGATGGATCGGCACTCGCGAAACGGCCGCGCCAGCGCGTCGATGGCCAGGGCCGATTCGTAGCCGAACAGATGCCCGGCCACCGTGGCCAGGACGAAGTCAACCAACGGATGCACGGCCGGAAGCGAGATCAGGTCGACGGCCGCCGAGAACCGGGTGGTGTCGCCAGAAGCCAGCACGATGGGAGTGGCCTTGTGCGCCCGGAAGATCGCTACCTCCTTGGCGACATCGTCGGCGGTCGAACCGACCAGGCCTGCGGCACACACGATGATCATCGGCTCAGAGGACAGGTCGATGTGCTTTTTGTCCTCGGTGCTGTCGAAGGCGATCGCCTTGTAGCACAACTCGCTCAGCTTGATCCTGAGCTCGCGGGCTGCAGTCGCATTGATGCCGTTTCCGACGACTGCCCAGTATCGCTTCGACGTCGAGTGCCTTCGGGCGATCTCGCCGATCCGCGAACGTTCGGCGACCACCTCGGCCATGGCCTCGGGCAGGGAACGGATCGCCGACAACAGCTCGGAAATCTCTTGGCGCGGAGCCGAGTCGGGATTGACGGCCCGGGCGATGGCACAGGCCAGAAGTGCACCAGCGGCGATCTGGGCGTAGAACGCCTTTGTCGAAGCCACCGACATCTCTACGTCGCGACCGTCGCTGGTATACAAAACCCCGTCAGACCGATCGGTCAGATCACTGCCGCGGCGGTTGACGATGGAGATCACCGCGGCCCCGCGGCCCCGCACCAGGTCGACCGTGCGATTGGTGTCGGTCGTGGTACCCGACTGGCTGACCGCCACCACCAAGGTGTTCGACATGTCGGGTTGAAGGCCGAAGCCAGACAACTCGGTGGCCAGACGAGACTCGACCTTGATCGAACCTCGGGCCAGGTTCGACAAGAAAGCGCCGAGGCTCTCACCGGCAACGGCCGCTGTGCCCTGCCCTATCGAGATGATGTGGGTGATCTGGCCGCTGCCCAGTCGATCGGCGATGAGGGACGGGAAGGCGCCCTCGTCGAGCCTCTCCTCGAGAAGTCCGTCGGCCTCGACGATGCGGCCCCGCAAGGTTTTGCGGAACGACTCGGGTGCCTCGCCGACCTCCTTCAAGAAGAAGTGAGGCGCGTCACCCAGGTCTATGTCTCGCGTCGTGATCTCTGGCCGGACCAGTTCGGCCTCGGCCACCCGCAGGTGTTCTCCGCTGTAGGAGATGCGGGTGAGGCCGCCGGTCGTGCCGGCGCCGCTCGACTCGACACGAACGATCTGGCCCCGCGAACCCACGGGGTTGTCGGGGTCTGCGGGAGTCTCTCCATCGAGACGCAGGTAGGTACCGGCCTCTTCGACCACACCGTACGGCTCGGAAGCCACCACATAGGCGTGGTCGGCCAAGCCCACATAGAGCGCCTGGCCAGAGCCGCGCAGGGCGAGGTACAGGCAGCTCGGATCGTCGACGATGTGGGTTGCGATGGCGACCGACCCTTCAAAGGACGCCACCGACGACCGGAACGCCTCCAGGGCATCGTCGCCACGTTCGAGACCGCGCGCAACCAGTGTCGGGATGACCTTGGCGTCTGTTGTTATCTCTGGAGCGATCTCGAGCCGGTGGTGCGCCTTGAGGTCGGCGAAGTTGTCTACGTCGCCGTTGAGAACCGAAGTAACCAACGGACCATCGAGCTTGCCCAGCTCGCACGAGTCGAGCGGATGGGCATTGGCCTCTGAGATGATGCCAATCGACGC
The DNA here is from genome assembly GCA_020439485.1 of Acidimicrobiales bacterium. GTDB lineage: Bacteria > Actinomycetota > Acidimicrobiia > Acidimicrobiales > Poriferisodalaceae > JAAETH01. The sequence goes on from JAGQSP010000003.1 coordinate 9,035, forward strand.
CCACCGCGTATGTCCCAACACTGTGGTGTGTGCGCCCGGGCGCGACATGGCGCGGGTCAACAACTCGTCGGCGTCTATCGCAGCGCGCAAGGCCGCGGTGTTGTCGCCGAGCTCACCGATCTCGGCCGCCGCCTTGTAGACGAACACGGCAATCCGCTCGTCGGCTCGCACCGCACCCGACCGATAGACCGCGTCACCCAACCGCACACTCAGCTCGGAATGGGCCTCGAGCTCATCTGGCCCGAGACCGTGGTTCTCGACCACCACCTCGATACCGGCCGAGTCGCGTCCGCGAACCTCGAGCCGGTCCAAGGCCGACAAAGCCACCTGAATGGACCAGAATCCGGCAACCTGCTCGATCGTGGGATTGGCCGGAGCCAGAGCTGCAATCGCTGCAGCATTACGGACCCGGTCGCGCTCGAGCGCCCAGGCGGCATCCTTGAGATCGACCAGCACCCGGTTGAGGGTCTCCGTAGAAGCGTCGAAAACGAGCCGCCCGGTATCGACCGCACTGTCAATCGCAGCGACCGAGACACGGAATCGGTTGGTCAACGCCGCAACGTCGGCGAGAACCTTGGGATCGTCCACCAACGCCCGCACTCCTGGCAGTGAGCGAAGATCAGCGTCCAGGTGCTGCGCTGTCTGGGCGGCGGTCTCGAGTGAACCTACGTCGAGATCAACTGACGCTGCATCGAGCAAATCGGCAGCCATCGAAAGGCGAGCCAACACGTCGGCCGGATCCAGGGGCGTGCGGTCGTCGCGCTTGCGGACGACTCCGATGATTCCACACATGACGGCGAGCGTACCCCTCGACTATCGGCGGACGACCGCGACCTCAGTGGGCCTTGGCCACCCCATATCGTTCTCGAACTGCTTCGGAAAGCCCGTCGGCGGCCCGCTGCGCGATTTCAGCCGTCGTCGACTCGACCATGATGCGCACCAGAGGTTCGGTGCCAGAGCTTCGCACCAGCACTCGCCCATCGGACCCGAGCAGCTGCTCGGCAGTTGCGATCTCTGAAGCGAGATCGCCGGCCGGATCGTCTGGCCGGACAGCGGTCTCGATGTTCACCAACAGCTGGGGCACCGTGGTCATCACCTCAGTGGCCATCTCGCCCAGCGGTCGGCCTGATCGGACGATCAGATCGCTCAGCAGGAGGCCCGCCAACAAGCCGTCGCCCGTGGTGGCCAGGTCGGCGAAGACGATGTGTCCCGACTGCTCGCCGCCCAGCGACCATCCACCGGTCGCGAGCGCCTCGAGGACGTGACGGTCGCCGACGGGGGTGACGGCGACATCGATGCCATGTCGCGCCATCGAGCGGTGGAGCCCGAGATTCGACATGACGGTGACAACAAGTGTGTTTTCGGCCAGCATGCCTCGCTCGGCGAGGTCCAGGGCGAACATGCAAAGCAAACGGTCGCCGTCGACGATGTTGCCTCGAGCATCTACTGCGATGAGGCGATCGGCATCACCGTCGAGCGCCAGACCCAGATCGGCGCCCGATGCCACAACCCTGGCAGCCAGCGGTGAAGGATTGGTCGAGCCAACACCGTCGTTGATGTTGCGACCGTCAGGATGGTCGTGCAAGACCTCGACATCGGCTCCCGCGGCGCGGAACAGCTCTCCCGCCAGGGGCGATGCGGCTCCGTGCCCACAGTCGATGACGATGTCCAGACCGGCGAGCGATCGGCTCTCGAGGGCGCCCAGCAACATCTGGCGGTACTGCCCGAGCGAATCGTGGTCGCGGTGTATCCAGCCCACAGCTTTCGGATCGCCAGCGACCTCGGCGCCGGCCAGCCCCGCCAGCACGCGCTCGATGGTCGACTGAGTCTGATCGTCGAGCTTGAGCCCGCCGCGGCCGAAAATCTTCAGCCCGTTATCGTACCAGGGGTTGTGTGAGGCCGACACCATGACCGCGGCCGCGTCATGGGCGGCCGCCAGATATGCAACGCCTGGTGTTGGCATGACACCCACGTCGAATACGTCGACCCCTTCGGCTGCGAGGCCCGACGCGACGGCGCCGTCGAGCATCGGACCACTGCGGCGAGGATCGCGGGCGACGAACCAACGAGGTGCGTCGATGACGCGCGCTGCGGCGCGGCCCAGACGCAGGGCCAATTCGGGGGTCAGCTCGGAGTTCGCGGGCCCACGCAGGCCATCGGTGCCGAACCGCACCTCGACTGGCTCAGCGCTTCGAGTACTGGGGAGCCTTACGGGCCTTCTTGAGGCCGTACTTCTTGCTCTCCTTCTCGCGGGCGTCGCGAGTGAGCAGGCCGGCAGACTTGAGCGCCGGACGAGCCTCGGGGTCGAGAGCGATGAGCGCCCGTGCGATTCCGAGTCGAAGGGCGCCGGCCTGACCGCTGACACCACCACCATCGAGGGTGACGTCAACGTCGTAGGCCTCGGTGGTCTCGGTGACCTCGAGGGGCTGCGACACGATCATGCGGTGGGTCGCCGAGGGGAAGTAGTCCTCGAAGGGCCGCTTGTTGATGGTGATCTGGCCGCTTCCGGCACGCAGGCGAACCCGGGCGACAGCACGCTTGCGACGGCCGGTTGACTGGACGAGAGGTGCGCTCATTTGTGGTCTCCGGTTGGTCAGCGCTGGCCGGCGCGGGCGTGGTCGATGGCGAGAGGCTCTGGCTGCTGGGCAGCGTGAGGATGGTCGGGCCCGGCGTATACCTTGAGCTTCTTCAGCATCTGGGCGCCGAGGCGGTTCTTCGGCAGCATGCCCTTGACGGTGCGCAGAATCGCCTCGTCTGGCTTGCGTGACAAAAGGTTGCCGTAGCTCTCCGAGCGGATGCCACCCGGGTAACCGGTGTGGTGGTAGACCATCTTGGTGTTGGCCTTGTCGGAGGTCAGCACGACCTTGTCGGCGTTCACGATGATCACGTGATCGCCGGTGTCGAGATGTGGGGTGTAGGTCGGCTTGTGCTTGCCACGGAGAATGCGAGCGACCTCGGTGGACATGCGGCCGAGCACGAGATCGGTTGCGTCGACGACGAACCACTTACGCTCGATCTCGCTGGCGCTGACGGAATAGGTACGCACGAGAGAAACCTCAGAAAACAGCTGGTTGGGCGGCGGCGCGGCGGCACGCCCGAAACGACCCGACCGGTTGTTGGGCCGAGGGGCAAGGATAGGCGTCACAATCGCCTATGGCAACACCGAGGCCGGATCAATAGGCCACTTCTACCAAGTTGAGCCCCTGTGGAGGCGCCGGCGAGGGCGCGCGAGCGCGGTCTGGCGCCGTCAGCATCGCCCCGATCAGACCTGGCGCGGCGCGGTGGCGCCCCACGGCCACGAGTGCACCCACCAACGAGCGCACCATCTGATGACAAAAGGCATTGGCCTCGATCTCCAGGCACGTCTCGTCGTCGGTGCGGCTGAAGGCGCACAGTCGCACGTGGCGCACCAGTGAGGCCTGCGGGTCGTGTTTGGGTGGCCGGCAGAACGCCGAGAAGTCGTGTTCACCGACGACGGCGGCCGTCTCGGCGGTCATGGCTTCGAGGTCCAAGGCATCGGTGATGTGCCACACGAGATCGGAGCGCAGCGGATCGGGGGTGGTCCCGTCGAGGATGCGATAGACGTATCGCCTGCCGGTGGCCGAGAATCGGGCGTGAAAGTCGGGGTCGACGATCGACACACGCTTCACTGCGATATCGGGCGCGCACAACTTGTTCAGCGAAGAGAGGAGCCGATCGGGCGCGAAGTGATCGGCTTCTGTAGAGAAGCTGACGACCTGACCAGAGGCGTGCACGCCCTTGTCAGTGCGGCCAGCGACGTCGATCGACACGCCATGGCGAAGCACACGTTCGAGCTCGCGCCGCAGGGTTCCCTCGACTGTCGGTACACCCGGATTCTCGGCGAAGCCGTGAAACGCGGTGCCCCTATAGGCCAGGTCGAGCCTGACCCTCAAGCTCGCAGCTGACCTGTGAACCGCGAGGGCCACAAGCGACCGGTTTGCGGTGCTCGGCTCAGACGAGCTCGATGCGCGCCATCGGCGCCTTGTCGCCGTAGCGCGGACCCAGCTTGAGGATGCGGAGATAGCCGCCCTGGCGATCCTGATAGCGAGGCGCGATGTCGTCGATCAGCTTCTGGGCCATCTCGATATCGCCCAGCTCCGAGACGAGCTGGCGGTGGCGGTGAAGTCCGCCCTTCTTCGCCTTCGTGATCATCTTCTCGGCGATCGGGCGCAGCGCCTTGGCCTTGGCCTCGGTTGTGTCGATGGCCTCGGCAGCGAACAGCGATGCGGCGAGGTTGGACATCATGGCCTTTTGGTGGGCCGACGAGCCGCCGAAGCGCTTTCCTTTGATTGGCGTGGGCATGAGGGAATCTCCTAGGAAACGCCGGCCGACATGCCGCGTAGGGCGAGGCCGCGCTCATCGAGCTTGACGATGACCTCGTCGAGGGACTTCTGGCCGAAGTTGGTGATGGAGAGCAGGTCGTCGGCGCTCTTGGTGAGCAGTTCGCCGATGGTGTTGACCTGCACTCGCTTGAGGCAGTTGCGAGGACGCTCGGAAAGGTCGAGATCCTCGATTGGGAGGTCCAGGTCGGGCGACCCGCCCGCGGCCTGGGGAAGCTCGCCGACGTCGAGGCCGAGTGGCTCCTCGCTCATATCGGCCACGAGGCTGATGAGGGTGCGCAGCGTGTCGCCCGCCGAGGCGAGTGCGTCGCGGGGTGCGATCGAACCATCGGTCTCGATGTCGAGGATCAGACGATCGAAGTTGGTGCTTTGCTCGACACGGGTCGGCTCGACCTCGATGGCCACGCGGCGCACCGGTGAGAAGATCGCGTCGACGGGGATGACACCGATGGTCGACGAGGCTGGAGCACCGGCTGAACTGAGATAGCCACGGCCCCGTTCGACCGTGAGGTCCGCAGCGAGGCGGCCCTTGTCGTTGAGGGTGGCGATGCGAAGCTCGGGGTTCAGGCAGCTGACCTCTGGGGGCAGCTGGATGTCGCCTGCGACGACCTCGCCCGGACCGCGGGCGTCGATACGAACCGATACCGGCTCGTCGGACTCACAGGTGAGCACGACGTCCTTGAGATTCAAGATGATGTCGGTGACGTCGTCGACGACACCGGCAATGGTGTCGAACTCGTGGAGAGCCTCGTCGAAGTTGACCTGGGTGATGGCTGCTCCGGGGATGGACGACAGCAGGGTGCGCCGAAGCGAGTTGCCGAGCGTGTACCCGAACCCTGGCTCGAGCGGGCCGAGGGCGAACTTCTGACGGTTGCCGTCCTCTTCTCCGAGGGCTTCCACCGTTGGCCGCTGCATGATGAGCATTTGGCGCTGACTCCTGGCGCTGGGGAACGAATTACTTGCTGTACAGCTCAACGATGAGCTGTTCGCGGACGGGTATGTCGATCTGCTCGCGAGACGGAAGCTCGCGGACGGTCACCTGCTGGCCGCCGTCGCCCGACTCGAGCCAGGCCGGAACGGCCCGATCGAGTACGTCGAGGTTCCAGCGCACGACGACCATGTTGCGGGCCTTGTCGCGAAGCTCGATGACGTCGCCCTTGCGGACGCGGTAGCTGGGAATGTTGACCCGACGACCGTTCACGTTGACGTGACCGTGCGAGACGAACTGGCGCGCCTGGCGGCGGGTTGCGGCCCAGCCGGCGCGGTACACGAGGTTGTCGAGACGGCGTTCGAGGAGCTGCAGGAGCAGGTGGCCGGTGACGCCCTGGCGACGGCTCGCCTCGTCGTAGACGTTGCGGAACTGGCGCTCGGTCATCCCGTAGGAGAAGCGGGCCTTCTGCTTTTCCTGGAGCTGAACCAGGTACTCGGAGTTGCTGTTGCGACGGCGATCGCGGCCGTGCTCGCCCGGGGGGTAGGGGCGACGGTCGAGAGCTTTGGTCTCACCCGCGGTTCCCCAGATGTTGACGCCCAGACGGCGAGAAACCCTGGCCTTGGGACCGGTGTAACGAGCCATTGTCAGACCCTCCGACGCTTCGGCGGACGGCAACCGTTGTGGGGAACGGGCGTGACGTCCTTGATACCGGTGATCTCGATACCGGTGCTCTGGATGGAACGGATAGCGGTTTCGCGGCCCGAACCCGGGCCCTTGACCTCGACATCGACCTTGCGCACGCCGTGCTCCATGGCGCGGCGGGCTGCCTGCTCGGCGGCCTGCTGGGCGGCGTAGGGGGTCGACTTGCGCGAACCCTTGAAGCCGACGTTTCCGGCCGACGCCCACGAGAGCGCGTTGCCCTGCAGGTCGGTGAAGGTGATGATCGTGTTGTTGAACGAGCTCTTGATATGAGCGACGCCGTGCGTGACGTTCTTGCGTTCTCTGCGGCGGGGGCGACGTCCCCCGGCTGGTGGCTTTGCCATTGATCTCTCGATGTCTCGATGTCTGGTCGTGGGGCGAACTACTTGCGGGGGGCCTTCTTCTTGCCGGCCACTGTGCGCTTGGGTCCCTTGCGGGTGCGAGCGTTGGTGT